>JBFLWQ010000011.1 GCA_040757775.1 Thermodesulfobacteriota bacterium | reverse complement strand
TTCAAAGATCCGGGAGTGGCTGAGTAATAACGATGACAAGCCTGGCAAGACAGGTAAACCAAGAAAGAGCAACATCACGGACAACGAGTCTGCCAAGATGAAGACCTCTCATGGAGTTATCCAGGGTTATGACGGCGTGACGGCGGTAGACAGCAAGCGCCAGGTTATAGTTCATGCAGAGGCATTTGGAGAAGCACAGGAACACGACTTATTGAAACCGATGGTCGAGGGTGTGCGGGAGAACTTTAATGCCATTGAGAAAGAAGAAGACATTTTTACAGAAACGAAACTGACAGCAGATAGTGGATTCCATACGGAAAAGAATATGGAGATGCTTTTTACCGGGGGGATAGATGCTTATATAGCAGATAATCTTTTTCGGAAGCGAGATCCCCGGTTTGCCGACTACGAGCGTTACAAAGAGCGTAGCAGGAAAGAACGAGCTGAACGGGCCAGACAGAAGGGGCATGCTCCGCTTTTTAGTGTCAGAGATTTCATCTTTGACAAGGAACTGCGCTATTGTCTGTGTCCTGCTGGTAAACGACTCTACCGCAGTGGCGCCAACGTTGTAGTGAAGATCTTTCGGGCATATAAGTTTAAGGGCCCCAAGTCGGCCTGCCTTCCATGCGCCCTTCGTTCCCAATGCCTGCGGTATCCGGAGCGTACGGAGATACGGCAGGTTGCTTATTTTGTGGGAAGGTCGGCAAAAGGCGAGATTACCTTTACAGAGAGGATGAAGCGAAAGATCGACTCTGCTTTAGGTAGAGTTCTTTACGGAATGCGGCTGGCAATAAGTGAGCCACCGTTTGCCCATATTACATCAGCTATAGGACTCGACCGTTTCACATTGCGGGGGAAGATCAAGGTGAATACACAGTGGAATCTCTTCTGTATAGTGCACAACGTTAAGAAGATACACCGGTATGGATTGGGATTTGCCTGATGTACCCGAATGATGGTAAGATAAGCAGAGATGAAGCTAAACAAAGCAACGCCACCCGATATCTTCATAGATTGAAGGAAAGGCAATAATGCTTCGCCGGAAAAATTTATAGCCTCTGCCAAGTTAAAAGCCTGAAAAAATCCGTTTTTATCAGGAAACTACTTCCCTGTAAAAGGACTTTTTCTACAGACTCGTTATGCGAAAATAAAAAATGAGATAGAAGGTACAACAGACTAAAAGCTTTTAATTAAAATCAAAAAAAGGTAGAATTCTAAAATGGTGAACCTCTGGAATAATGACGTTGAAAAAAAGTTTTTTATTGAATCCTCTAAATTTGCCTCTCCCGAACAGTTGTTCTATGTAACAGCCGAAGGCAGCTATCTCGCTTATTGGCCCAAAGGGTATAAAGGGAAGAAAAGCACACTTCAAAGCAGAAATTCTTTAATTGGAAAGTTTACCGAAAAATGGACAAAGGACTTAATCCAAGAGGCTGTTAAAGATAAGGGGCTGTTTGCAGTTCAAGGGGCGATCTGTGAGGAAATTGCCTTATCAAACATGTCTCCTGCCGATGTCGTCATTTCAAAAAACAAAAATATAATACAGAAACCAGGGGACATCTTGACCATAGTTGAGGTTAAGATGTCCATCGTCTGGAACTGGAAATTCCATTCAAATTCCCTATCCTGTATTGGTGATTATAAAACTCATCAGGGAAATCCCGGGTTATTACGTTCAGATTCGATGCTAAAAGCTATAGGCAAAAGCATAAACATAAGGGTCTCAAGCTTCAAGGCTTCAACGATTCCATTAATTGTTGTGGGCAATACTCCCATTACAGAGAGCTACTTTTCAAAAGTTGACCATTTGAAAGTTGCTGGAATCATACAGGGTTTTTGGTCTGTAAATCCTAGGCCATTGGACGATAAAAGAGAAAACATCAAAAAAAACCGAGAAGGAGGGATTTATTCGGTTTGATGATTTTGAAGAATTAAAAAGAGCGCTCAATGTTTTGTTGGCAGAGGAAAGGAATTATTTTTCAAGTATGAAGAGTAAGAATGAATTGGGGAAGATTATTGAAACTGCAAATCTTGAAGGCACATACGAAAAGAAAGCTGAAGTTTTTTTAAGGCTTATTAAGGAATAATAAAACATGCCAGATTTTAAATTCAAACGCAATGGAACAAAAACGAGTTCCTTCGGAGCTCCAGGGCGGATCAATCACGATTCTTCAGAGTTTTATTCCAGCAAAATGTATGCAGGTAAACAACCTCCTAAACGGGTTAAGTTCATTGAAAACAACATACCCCCTGAAAACATAGACAAAATCTACTGCAAATCAAGTGAAGTTATGGATGAACTACCTGATTACAGTGTCCATTTAATGATCACTTCTCCACCATATAATGTAAAAAAGGAATACGATAAAGATCTTTCCCTCGACGATTACAGAGCATTATTAAAGGCTGTATTCAAAGAGACTTACAAGAAACTTGTAACCGGGGGGAAGGCTTGTATTAATGTGGCTAATCTCGGCAGGAAACCATATATCCCACTCCATAGTTATATCATAGAAGACATGCTTGAAATCGGATATCTGATGAGGGGCGAAATTATCTGGGATAAGGCTTCAAGCGCCAGCCCCTCAACTGCTTGGGGAAGTTGGCAGTCGGCTGCTAATCCTGTATTGAGGGATATACACGAATATATTTTAATTTTTTCAAAGGAATCGTTTTCTAGAAAACGAGGATATAAAAAGGACACTATCGGTAAAGAAGAATTCCTCGAATGGACCAAAAGCGTCTGGACCTTTCCGGCCGTTTCTGCACGCAGTATAGGGCATCCGGCTCCTTTTCCAGAGGAACTACCCCACCGCTTAATCCAGCTCTATACTTTCAAAGACGATGTTGTATTAGACCCTTTTTGTGGTAGCGGAACCGCTTGCCTTGCCGCCTTAAAAGACAAGAGGCACTATATTGGGTATGACATAGAACCTGAATATATAAAACTGACAAATCAAAGGATAAGGGCATATTCAAGCCAAGGGACCTTATTTGATAACGAAAGACCTTCCCGAACCATGAATCCAACTGGTGAGTTGGCACAGCAAAACATTCAAAAACCCGCATAACAACCGGCTGGACTTGATCGCTAAAACCTGCGGCAAGTCAGCCGAGGTGTTGAATCTGTAGAAAAAGTCTGGATGTCTCCAGTTACTTTATGATATGGCAGATTTATGGTACTATCACTGCAATAATATGAGGTCAAAACCTGTCTGCCTGACAGGCAGGCGCTTAACCTTTATGCAAGGAGATTGCAGTGGCTAGGTACAGATATTATTCTTGACAAAACACCACCTAAGATGTACACTTGAATGTACACATGAGGAGGTGTGTAAATGAAAAGCGTCGCATTCACAGATTTCCGCAAAAAGGCTTCAGATTTAATAACTGAAGTGGAGCATGGAGAAACGCTTATTCTTCTTAGGCACGGGAAACCAGTAGCTGAGATAGTCCCTTTTTCTGAAAAAGTACAAAGAACCCCAGCATGGAAACTATCAGGAATCCGTTTGCGTATCCAGGGAAGCGATTTATCTTCGGCTATCTTAGAAGAACGTGAGACGACCTCATGAAGCTTGCAGTTGATTCATCATCGTTTGCCAAAAGATATGTGCAAGAGACTGGTAGTGAAGAACTGGAAGGCTTTTTGGAGGATGCTTCGGAGTTAGCTTTCTCTATTGTTTTAGTGCCTGAAATTATGTCTGGCCTCAACAGGCGGCTAAGAGAGCACATTTTAACTATCGTTGATTATAGGGCTGTAAAAAAGCAACTGATGGATGATATTAGAGATGCAACTGTTTTGCAGATAACCCCTTCAGTAATCTCTCGTTCGGTAAAGCTCTTAGAGAACAATGCGTTACGCGCACTGGACTCTCTTCATGTCGCATGTGCTCTTGAGTGGAAGGCTGACCTGTTTATAACCTCTGACAAAAGACAATTTATGGCTGCAAAAAATTCAGGTCTTCATGCTGAATATATCGGCCAACCAGCCATTGGAGCCGATCGCTAACGCTCTAGCTCAACTTCACGTTGAATCTATAGGAAAAGGGCAATATAAAACAGGGACTTGGGAACGTTATTTATAATTAACACTACTTACTATGGGGGGATGGTTTTCGATCTTGAGGAGTAAAGAGCAGCTTTTTTATAAGTCTATTATGAATGTTTTACCGCTTTGATATTCTTAACTATTTAAAAAAGGAGGATAAAAAAGATGGATCTAGGTTTAGCAGGGAAAAATGTTATTGTCATGGGCGGAGGTTCAAATATAGGCAGAGCTATTTCGATGCTGTTTGCAGAGGAAAAGGCAAATGTCCTGATAGGTGATTGGGATGAAAAACAGGCAGAGAAGACAGCTGGAGACATAAAGAACCTTGGCGTTAAAGGTATAGCCGTGAAAACCGATGTTTCTGATTGGAACAGTGTGCAAAATACTGTAAAAAAAGCTTTGGAAGAATTCGGCTCAATAGATATTTTAATCAACAATGCAGGTTGGGCAGTTGACCGGCTCTTTGTGGAAAAACCAAGGAGTGAGTGGGAGAAAGAGATATCTATAAATTACTGGGGCGTTATAAACGGCATAAGGGCCGTTCTTGATCATATGATAGAAAGGAAGCAGGGAAGCATAATCAGTATCGGGTCGGATGCAGGAAGAATGGGAGAGTATAGGGAGGCTGTATATGCTGGGTGCAAGGGCGGAGTAATTGCGCTTACAAAAACTATAGCAAGGGAAAATGGGCGTTTCGGGATTAGGCTTAATGTAGTGTGCCCGGGGCTTACTCCTGGCAGGCTTGAAGATTGCGGTGAAATGAGCCTGTGGAAAGGTGAAGAGGGTGAGGTATTCTCACCTGAGGCTCAAGAAAGAGCTAAAAAGCTATATCCCTTAAGAAAGCTCGGTACGCCTGAAGATATTGCAAACGCAGTTGTTTTTCTTGCTTCCAGCCGTGCAGGTCATATAACGGGCCAGACTTTAAGCGTAAGTGGTGGGTATACGATGATGTAATTCGTCAAACCAGTTTGAAGTTATAAGGGGTATTCTTAAGATTATTTTCGCTATTCTGTATTCTGTCATTCCGTGCTTGACCCCGTGTCTGGAAACTGTGTCGTAATAGGGGAAAATGTCATTCCGAATCTGCCTCTTGTGGATGAGGAATTTTAACATCTTAATATTACTAATGATTTAGATTTCTAGCTTTGCTCGAAATGACAAAAAAGGGGATTGTGACACAGTCTTCAAGGGAGGGGAGACATTTTTGGTAAAGCTATTTATGAGTCAAAGCACCAACTAACTTTATGAGAGAATTAAATATCCTGAAAAAGAACAAAATAGATGCGGAATATCAAGCTTGTTATCGAATACGATGGTACCAACTATCACGGCTGGCAGATTCAGCCCAATGCAGTGACTATACAGGAGACCATCGAGGAAAGGTTACAGAAAATCACCCAGGAAGAAATCAGACTGATTGCAGCAGGGAGAACAGATGCAGGTGTTCATGCCGTAGAACAGGTAGCAAATTTTCCCACCAATTCTCGACTTGAAATAAACAACATACAGAGGGGGCTTAACAGCCTGCTTCCTCCTGATATTTCTATTAAAGAAATTAGTGAGGTAGAACAAGATTTTCATGCCCGATACAGCGCCAAAAGCAAGATATACAGATATGTAATCCTGAACCAGAGGTTTCCTTCTCCCCTATACAGGAATTTCTCCTGGTTTATACCCTTTAAATTGAACGTTAAGAAAATGAAAAAGGCTGTGAAATGCCTCATCGGGAAACACGATTTTTCTTCCTTTAAGGCATCAGGTTGCAACAGCCATAACCCTATCAGAGAGGTTTATGCTATATCCCTTGATAAAAGTCCAAAGGGATTCATAATCTTTGAGATTGAAGCCAATGCCTTTTTGAAACAGATGGTAAGAAATATTGTAGGGACAATGGTCGATGTGGGCAATGGTAAAATCGGGGGAAGTGAATTTGAAGAGATACTTAGAGCTAAAGACAGAAAAAAAGCCGGTATAATGGCCCCTCCCCAGGGATTGTTCCTGCTAAAAGTTAATTACTAGTGGACAGCACTAATTAGTCCCTCCTGAAAAAATGGAAGCTTTCATCTTTCCTTTTCCGCTTCATAAATCAACGGCTTTATATCATCACAATGAGCAAAACTTTGATAAACAGGACAATCCCTGCAAGAGGGCAGCTGACAGGAACAATTTTCTCTTAGTACCCAGCAGGGTAGTGTTTTATCTATAAAAGCCTTGCACGAATTTTTTACTTTTATTGAACAACCTCTTATCTTATGGCAAGGAATAAGCGCCATCATACGTCGCATTCCCTCAAAGTTGAGCCCCTCAACCTGTGTCATTTCTTTAATACAACGAATTTTTTCCAACTCTAAATCGGAATAAATCCGTCTTCCTGTAGATGTCTTAAAGGGGATAATCAATCCTTCCCTCTCATACTGGCGAAGAGAATGAACTGAAATATCCAGTTTCTTTGAGGCAATTCCGATTGTATAAACAGGTTCGCTGGATAGTATTTCCTTCTCCACCTTTTTACTTTCTGCCCTTCCTGTTTTCATCCTCTATTTTAGCACCCTTTCAGTTTCTTGTTTGTTTTTTTCGGCATCTCTATTGCTTTCTTTTCAGTCTTTGTTTTATCATCTACGGTCGAAGCCACGGGGGAACCCCCTCCAAAATAGTTACCCACGGCTATTTGTGACTTGTATTTAAGAACCTCATCATCTGAAGCGTTTATAGAGCATTGTGCCGGGTTTAAAATAAAACTGCTCCAATAATTAAAACCTCCTTCAAGGATATAAGCGTCGATGCCCGCAGTCTTCATTACAAGCCATGCCTGACTTGCATGAGAGCTTCCATTGGAATAAATCACAATAATCTTGTCTTTTGGTAACCCTTCAATAGTACTCTTTGTAATTAATTTTTGTAATGGTATATTTTCTGCGCCCTTTATTTTGCCCTTTTCAAATTCTTTTTCGCTTCTGATATCTATTAAAATAAAATCCCTGCGCCCTTCTATTATCCATTCTGAAAGTGTCTGAGGACCTATCTGGTCTGTACCTTCAATTATACTCCTGGCAACAACTTCGGGATCAAACCGATACTTTGAACTATCCTGATAAGGAAGAAAAAGCATTATCCCAGCCAAAATCAGGGCTATTAAAACTCCAATCTGTTTCCCTTGTAGTTTCATGCTTCCTCCTTTTCTCCAAACCTTTTTTCAGCCCACTCAGCACCCCAGAAACCGCCAAGTGCAATCAAAAGAACGAAGGAACCAACAACACCTGCCGATATTCCCAGGATTCCGTATAGTGTTATTCTTTCTCCCCAAAATCCGCTTATAAAGAAATCATTGAATAATGGGATGGTCTCTCCAAAAACAAACACTCCAAAAAGTACCCCGACAATATAAAATAAGGCATCTGTCTTCAATGTGCTGAGACCTACAGCACTCGTACCGGGTCAGTATCCCCCTATAACAAAACCGGCTCCCATGATTAATCCTCCAATAATCCCTGGCCAGAGATAGGTTGGGTTGATATAAATCGAATCAAGATCAAGCCAGCCGAAGGCATTAAAAAAAATCATTCCTGTCATCGCAGTAACAATAGCTGTAAACATCACCTTAAAAACAGTAAGGTCGCGGAAATAAAACTGAAGTGCAAGCTTGCGCGAATTTCCAAAACCTCCCCTTTCGAGAAAAAAACCAAATCCAATGCCTATGAGGAAACCAATCAACAAACTTATCTCCAGCCTAAAATCATGTGTTATTTCTAATGGCGCAAACATTATACTCCTCCTAAATCCACAATTTTCTGAAGACAAATGCAAGGGCATAAGCTCCGGCAAAGATTGACATCATAGTAATCCATGCGCCCAGAGAAAGTGCCGCTCCACCCGAAAGGGCTACTCCACTTGTGCAGCCTCTTGCCAGACGGGCACCAAAACCGAACAAAACACCTCCAATAACAGCAAAAACCCAACGCTGTCTTTTACTTATCCGCGGGCCATGATTCGTTTCCTTTTTTACCCTTCCCGCAAGGGCCCCTGAAATAAGCCCCCCAACAAGGACTCCAACAAGCTCGAATACATACCAATCCTTCAAAGGGTTTGTGTCCCCTCCTCCGTATTTTGCCAGGTACTCGTTCTGGTTAACATGTTCAGGTGAAAAAACCTTTTCGACTGCGACAACTGCACTCATCATAGAACCAGATGCTCCTAATCCATGCCCTGTTATAAAGAATGAAGCCAGAAGAACCAGTCCTAGTCCGACTCCTGCTAGATATGGGGAAGAGTATCTTTTGCCTGCCATACCGTACCTCCTTTTGTATTTACTTCCTCTTTATTAATAACCAATCCATGTTGATACCTGTCCTGCCTCAACGATTATAAACCTCAGCAAAATCCCTCCAAACAATACGAGAGAAGCTGCTATAGTGCCGGGGATTTTTCTGCCTTTCAGTTCCATAAACTCAAGAAAGGCAGGGAGAAGAAGACCAATCCCAAAGAAAAACACCCAGAAATACGTGGTCATCTCTCCGCCTAAAATCAATTGTATTGCCTTTAAATGTTGTTCTGAAGAAGATAACATTCCAGTGATGAATAATATAAGCAAGGATATTTCACCTGCGATTAACCAAATATCTACCCTTGTGAAAAATTCTATTTCTTCATGATCCTTTGAAAATAACACAACCATGGCAACCGCTGTCGAAACCCCTGACACGAGGAAAATAGGTCCCATGATTGGAGAGTTCCAGAAAGGTCGTGCACCAAAAGTACTCAGGAGAATTCCTGTATAGATACCAAGAAGGATACCAAAAGGAATGGCTATCTTCGCTATCAATCTCCTGTGTTTTTCAGAAAAACCGAGAAGCCAGAAATATGCGCTCAGGTATCTCCATATCCTGGGCTTCGATTGAATACAGGCGTCAATCCATAAAGAAGCCTTTGAAAAGCCCTTTCTAAATGTTGTCAGTGTCAGTAAAAAGCTTATCGGATATACAATGAGCAGTATCCAGGAACCCCAAGACATGGGGGATGTAAACCGAAAGGTCGTATAAAATCGCCATACATACAATTTATGCTCAAGGTCTACAAAAAGAGCAAGTATTCCTAAACTCAGAAGTACAGGTGCAAGAAGCGCCAGCCTATTGGCAACAACATGGGATTTCTCTCCTTTGTCTTTCAATAACATAAAAGAAACAACAATCAGTATCCCTGCTGTTACCCCCCCCAGGAAAAGATAAACGGGGACTTCCCACCCCCATATATGGAGATTTGGATCAACAAGATAATTCATTTTATTGGTGGTAATCTCAACTTCCATTATTGTCACCTCAAATAAGATGAAGTCGTAAAAAGTCAGGAAACTCTCTTTCTTGTCATTCCGGCGGACCCCGCACCAAGTACGGGGCAGGCACCGGAATCAAGTAATTTCAAGCACTTCTAGACTCCGGCTTTCGCCGGAGTGACGGCTTTGGGGACTTTTTAGGAGACCGTCAAATAAGATAATAGACATTCGGTCTGGTTCCTGCTTCAGGGATCAATGTTTTGTATCTCCTTTTTCTTAATAGTTTTAAAACGTTACTCACAGACTCATTTACATCACCAAAATCTATAGAATGGGTTGGGCATACAGACGCACACGCCGGGACCAACCCTTTTTTTATACGATGCTCACAAAAAGTACACTTGCTCACATATCCTTCAGGCATTATAAAACGGGCATCGTAGGGACATGCTGCTATACAGGCTTTGCAGCCGGTACATTTGCTTTTGTTCACAAGTACAATATTCGACCCGCTTTTTATATAGCTGGCTCCCGTAGGGCAATAGGTAACACATGGAGGATTCGAGCAATGATTGCACCTCTCGGAACGGATTTCCATATTAAGATTAGGGAATTTTCCCGAAACATCCTCCACAATCCAATCCCTGTGCAGACCTTCGGGAACAAGATTCTCAGTCTTGCATGCGATAACACAGTCACCACAACCCACACAGCTTTTTGTGTCAATGACCATTGCGTATTTTTTCACTTCTCTCTCCTAAACATTAAATGTCACAAAATTTGCTCTCATACCTACTCCTCCCATAATGGGATCGATCTTTGTTCTGGTAATAAGCCCGGTATCACTTGCCCCTTTCATATAAGACCGTTTCAATCTCTTCTGGTCATGACCAAATCCATGAACCATATAAATGCAGTCTGCCCGGATACGTTCGGTCACCTTTACTTTGACTCTGTTGCTTACTACCTGATCCTGGTTTTCGAGCCTGAGATACTGACCGTCCTTTAACCCCCATTCCTTTGACACGTCAGTATTAATCCATATCTCATTTTCTGGATCCATCTGGGTCAAGAGAGGGTTATTCGTTGTTCTTCCGAATGAATGGGATGGGGATCGACCGTAGAGAAGCCTGTAATATCCTTTGGGTGGCTCCTCATGGTGTACATACCTTGGCACGGGATCAAAACCATAGTCCTTCAATGTCTTAGAATAGAGTTCAATCTTACCGCTTGGTGTAGCAAACTTTACTTCCTCTCCTTTGGCGAAATAAAGGGGCGTTTCCCTTTTTAGAACCTTAACCCCAATTTCTTGCATCTCTCTTAAGGAAGTACCAGCTTTTTTTAAGCGGTAATCAAGATATTCCTCTATATTTTTCCATGAAAAGTACTGCCCAAGTCCCATCTTATCTGCCAATTGCTTCGCCATCCACCATGCCGGTTTTGTATTGTATTTCGGTTGGAAAGCTGGCATTCGCAAAGCTATCTGCGATTCCCGCCCCCATTCTGTTCTAAGGTCATCGTAGCGTTCCAGATACGTGCACTCCGGCAAAACAACATCTGCCCAACCCGAAATTTCAGAAGGCAATATATCGACAACAACCAGAAGGTCAAGGTTATGTATCGCCTCGATTGTTTTTTTTCTATCCGGTAATGCATGCAGCAAATTGGTTCCATATACAATCCACCCTTTGAAATTACAGTCACTGCGGGCAGAAGGGATAGTCGCTTCACAAATACCGGAAGATAGCGCAAGGTTTGCCAGCTCAAATTTCCCAGGGAAAGCATCCCGCCAGGATCTTTTTGGTTTCGGAAATTGAGGGTGAGGATATTCTGGAACATCTGGTTCTACCGGCATGAAAAAACCTCCTCTTCTTCCCCAGCTTCCAAGAAGTGCATTGAGAATAGCGCCTGCACGTACACGCTGAGTATCGTCCCCGTACCAGACAACATGCCTCCCAGGATGAATCAATGTTGCAGGCAGATATCTCGCCATCTCCCTTGCCGTCTCTCGTATAATCTCCGGTTTTATAGTTGTTATAGGATATGCCCACTCGGGTGTGTCGTCTTTAACTGATTTTCTCAGTTCATCAAAACCGATTGTATATTTCTTCACATATTCTTTATCATAAAGCTCTTCCTCGATAACGACATTGATCCATGCTAATAAAAGGGCCATATCAGTGCCCGGTTTGATAGGAAGCCAGTATTTAGATTTACTCGCTGCAACCGAAAATCTGGGGTCAACAGTTATTATAGTGGCTCCCCTGTGAATGGCCTGACCAAATTCATAAACCTGAGAACTATGTGTATTTTCACCAATATGGGAGCCTATCAACACTATGCATTTACTGTTGCTCATATCGGTTCGTTCCGGCGTACTGATTGCGTCTCCAAACGTGAGAAGATAAGCTTCTTCTCTTGGCCCACGACAATTGGCATAGGAAGGGGCTGCTATATTATCTGAGCCGTAACCCTGAAGAAAAGTCTTAAAGAAGCTCCCGCCCGTACCATGAGTAAATAGAGCAACACATTCAGGACCATATTCTTTCGCTATTCTCTTCAGTTTAGACGCTATATAATTAAAGGCTTCATCCCAGCTTACCTCTTTGAAAACCTGTTTCCCTCTCTCTTGCATTCTGATTAATGGTGTTTTGAGACGGTCAGGATCGTCATATGCGCCAAACCCGGCAGAACCCTTTGTGCATAGACGCCCGTAGCAATGCTGATCATTCTCATTGCCAATAATTTTCCACGGCTTGCCGTCTAACCTGTATGCCCAACCTGCACATTTAAAAGTACACATCTCACAATATGTTGGGGTTCTCAAAACCTTATGGGGATAAGCATTTCCATAACCCAATACATCAGATGCAAACCTCAGAAGACTCCCACTTGCAGCGAGTCCACCCAAACCTATACCCGAGATTTTTATGAATTCTCTACGGGTAAAATCTCTTTTCATGGCATAATCACCTTTTATGATAGTATGTTATAGTAACTATATTATCTATATCAAATAATATAGAATATCTAGATTAAAATGTAAAGCTTTTTTTGATGTTGGTTAAAAATTTTTTTGAACAGTCAATGAACCTCCCCGCAGCAAGCAGCGGGGTATTGTCTTCTGTCCTGGGGCTGTCATTCCGTGCTTGACACGGAATCCAGTGGATTTTTTGGATACCGCCCCGGTTTTCACCGGGGTGACGCGCCGGTATGACTAATTCGCAGCAAGGC
Source organism: Thermodesulfobacteriota bacterium (assembly GCA_040757775.1). Lineage (NCBI taxonomy): Bacteria > Pseudomonadati > Thermodesulfobacteriota > Thermodesulfobacteriota bacterium. The sequence goes on along the minus strand of JBFLWQ010000011.1, from coordinate 79,821 downwards.
GCGGGGAATCTACCTCGAAGAAATTAAACTTGGGCATCTTGAAGAGCTTAACTAATCAAGCCGTTTTCTAAAGCGACCGACAGCTCCTGCAAAGACAATCATGCCGAGGAAGGTCAATGCCGCAAATTGGGGCCAGAGAACATCCATACCTACTCCCTTTAAAAATACACCTCTAATAATAACAAGGAAATACCTTAAAGGATTCAGGCAAGTCAACCATTGCACCACAAGAGGCATGTTTGCAATAGGAAAGACAAAACCGCTGAGCATGAAAAAGGGGAGAATAAAGAAGAAGGTGGTCATCATTGCCTGCTGCTGGGTAGATGATATAGTGGATATAAAAAGCCCGATACCCAGTGTACTCAGGAGGAAAACACATGCGGCAACCAGGAGAAGGACAACATTTCCGGACACGGGGATACTGAACCATAAAACAGCAAAGGGGGCTACCACGAACATCTGGCCAAGAGAAATGATGATATAGGGGATGGTTTTACCTACAATAAGCTCAATAGGTCTCAAAGGCGTGACGATCAACTGTTCCATAGTCCCGGCCTCTTTTTCCCTGATGATTGCCATAGAGGTAAAGAGCAGGGAAATCAGCATAATCAAAAAAGCTACAATACCAGGTACAAAGAAGTTCTGGCTGTCAAGGTTTGGATTATACCATGTCCTGATTCTGGCATCTATTTTTCCATAATCCAACTGCTGTGGATATAGCTCTCTGATTAATTCCCGATTAAGCCTGTCGAGAATCAACGATGTATAGGCAATCCGTACAGATGCCATATTGCTCATGCTGCCATTAACTAAGATCTGAATATTTGCCGTCTCACCTTTTCTAATACGCCGACTCAAATCGGGACCTACCTTAACGCCAATATCTACTTTCCCTTTAAGGAGCAATTCTTCTAATTCACGGTGGTTTCTTGAGAAATGGGTAATTCTAAAGACCTTATTGGCATCGAAAGCATCAACCAGCATGCGGCTTTCCTGTGTGCGCGACTGGTCAAAAAAAGCGACCCGTATATCCCTGATATCGTAATTGACAACATAACCGAAAACCAGTAATTGTACGAGGGGTGAAATAATCAGTATGGGCCGGTTTCGTCTGTCTCTGAAAAGCTGAATGAACTCCTTGCGGATCAGTTCACGGATTCGAAGCCATTTCATGTTACATACCTTCCCTTTTCAGTATAACAAGATTTGCAATGGCCAGTGCAATGAACATCATCATCAGAACCAGGTAACTCGACCACAGGTGTATGAGACCCAGATTTCTTAAATATATTCCACTCAGAATATCTATATAATAGGTAGCCGGTACAATGTAAGTCACAAGATTCAGGACTTTGGGCATGTTAACCACTGGAAAAACAAAATTAGAAAGGAGGAGCGAAGGAAGGTATGTAATAAGGACAGCAACCTGATTCGCAACCAGTTGTGATTTTGTAACGACTGAGATGAATAAACCTAGCGTGAGGGCAACAGCAAGATAGATAGAAGATGCTATAATCATGAGCCAGAAACTGGCTTTCATGACTACTCCGAATAGGACCTGTCCCATAAAAATCGCTACCAGGACATCGGTAAGCCCAATCAGGAAGTAGGGAATTGCCTTGCCTATCAGAAATTCCCCTGCATTTATGGGTAAGGATCTGATCGTTTCCATCGTTCCGTTTTCGTACTCCCGTGCAATGACAAGAGAAGTCAACATAGCACCTACAATCATAATAATAATTGCTATGATACCGGGGATAATAAAGTTCCGGCTCTCAAGGCTTTCGTTGAACCAGACCCGGATAATGCCTTCGACAGGCGGTTCGATTTTTTCCAAACCTTCACGATTAAGAAAATCCACCAGAAGTTGCTGGTTATATCTTTCGATAAAAGCAGTAATATATCCCCTTGATATGCCGGCGAAATTAGGGTCGCTGCCATCAAGAAGCACCTGCAATGGTGCTTCCCGGTTTGCCCTGATATTCCCGGTCCATCCCGGAGGAATAATAACTGCCAATTTCACACGGTTGTGGTCCAGATATTCTGTTACAGTCTTTGTATCCTCGAGATGGGCAACAATATTAAAATAGGAAGATGCGCCAAGATGGCGGATAAGGTCGCGGCTAAGGTCTGTCTTTTCATGGTCTACAACGACAGTTCCTATATTGTTTACATCCAGGCTTAAGGCATAACCAAAAAGTAGGATCAAAAGTAGGGGAATTGCAAATGCCAGGTAAAGGCTTCTGAAGTCCCTTATCAGGTGGTATATTTCTTTGCGTGTAATGGCCTGAATCTTTAAAAGGTTCAATAGTTTTTTCGGGACATTAAGGTTATAAAAGCATCGTTTAAGTTTGCCGCAGGAAGATCCGGGCATGTCTCGCTAATAATCTTCGCCGGACTGCCCGTTGCTACTATCCTCCCCTCATTGATCATCACAATTCGCAGGCAATTACGGGCATCATCCATGTAGTGGGTAGTAACAAAGACTGTGATCCCCTCCCCTGCCAGTTGTCCTATGAATGTCCAGAAGTGCTGCCTCGTAATGGGGTCAACCCCTGAGGTGGGTTCGTCGAGGAAGAGGATATCAGGCTGATGAAGCAGGGCACAACCCAGAGCGAGCCGTTGCCGCCATCCGGGTGGCAATTCCCTGGCATACCGATGTCGCACCTCCTGGAGACGGACCACACCCATGATCCATTCAATCCGTTCTTTCCACTGGTTCTGAGGCACGTTGTATATTCCGAGATAAAAACGGAGGTTTTCAAGGGGGTTTAAATCTTCATAAAGGGAAAATTTCTGAGACATGTAACCTATGGACTGTTTTATTTCTTCGGATTCGGTAAATATATCATGCCCTGCCACCATTCCCTCACCGGATGTTGGAGTGATTATACCGCAGAGCATCCGGATAGTAGTTGATTTGCCTGAGCCATTGGGACCAAGGAAACCGAATATCTCTCCTTTCTTTACGGAAAAGGAGATTCTATCGACGGCAACAAATTGACCGAACCGCTTTTCAAGGTCTTTTACAACAATGGCATCAGAGTTTGAAGCTGTCATTAAGCAGTTCCTTATCCACCTTCTGAATGCGATGGATCATTGCTTCTTCCAGACTGGAAAAATTGGAGCGAATCTCTGCCGGGGTGGCTGTATCCAGAAGCTGTGATTGGTGCATCAAACCCAGATAGTCACATTTTTCACCCTCATCGAGGTATGAAGTGGAAACGAGGATGGTCATACCATCATAGCGCATCTGAGTCAGTATATCCCAGAATTCCTGTCGGGATACTGGGTCTACACCATTCGTTGGTTCGTCAAGAATGAGTATCCTGGGTTCGTGGATGAGGACACAGGCAAGTCCCAGCTTCTGTTTCATACCACCGGAAAGATTGCCTGCCAGTCGGCGGGCAAATGGGAGAAGGTTTGAAAATGCGAGATAACGTGCCCTCCTCTTCTTCCTTTCCGCTCCAAAAATACCAAAAATATCCATAAAAAAATCTATGTTCTCTTCGACGGTAAGGTCCTGGTACAGACCAAAGCGCTGCGGCATATAGCCTATCATTGACTTGACCTGCTTCTTTTCGTTTACCACATCCAGTCCATCGATGAAAATACTTCCTGAAGACGGCTTGATCATTGTCGCCACCATCCTCAGGAGGGTCGATTTGCCTGCCCCGTCTGAACCGACAAGACCGAATATAGTTCCCCTGTTTACTGCAAATGATACCTGGTGGACTGCCTCTGCCTGACCGAAGCTCATCGAAACGTTATCTACCTTAATAAACTTATCGTAACCAGGCATCGGCTGGCATTCCTGACTTTAATTCGAGGTTGGGGTTGGGGATAGAAACCTTGACCAGGTAAACAAGCTTGACCCTTTCCTTCTTGGTCTGGATGATCTTAGGTGTGAATTCACCTTCGGGAGAGATAAAAGAAATGCGCCCTGTATAGACCTTGCCGGGAAAGGTATCTACCCTTACCTCTACCTTCTGACCCGGTTTGACTTTACCGATTTCAGTCTCATCTACGAATATTTTAAGGTCCACTTTTGAAAGGTCGGAAAGCGTTATAACCTCACGGCCTGATGTGACCACTTCCCCCGGTTCCACATTGCGGCTGGTAATGATCCCGGAAAAAGGCGATTTCAACTGCGTATATTGCATCTGGATTTCTGTTTGATTGAGGGATGCCTTAGCCGCCTGAACCTGAGACCGGGCAGCCTCAACATCTTTCTTTGTGGCTTCTATCTTTATTAAGTTGCTCCGGGCCTGTTTAACAAGTGCCTCACCTTCGGAAAGCCTGGCTCTTGCTGTCTGAACAGTTTCCTTTCGGGCACCTTCCTTAACCAAATCATAGGATGCCTTGCTGACCTCATATTCCCTCGAAGCTATCTCATACTTGAGCTTCACAGCATCCCAATCCCTTTCAGAAACGATACCTTCCTGATAAAGATTGTTATACCTCTCTCTGGTCTTTTTTGCGTCTTCCATGACGGCATTTGCACTCAAAAACGCCTGGCGTGCCCGTTCTATATCCTGTGCCCTGTTGCCCGCCAGCAACTCATTTAGCTGCGAGCTTAAAGCCCTGACACCTGCTTCTGCCCTTGCCAGTTCAGCGGGCAGGGTCTTCTTATAAACCTCTAACAGGGTTTCAAGTTGCTGTTGATTCTTTAAGGATTTATCCAGGTTTGCTTTTGCCTGTTCATAGCGGGATTGGTGCTCTGATTTATCGAGTTCTGCGAGGAGATCTCCCTTTGCCACAGACTGACCTTCGTTGACCGTAACACTGGACACCCTGCCACCCACCTGGAAAGCAAGATTCGCCTGTGTCGCCTCGATGGTTCCCGAGTAGTACAATTCACTGTGCTGCGTCTTTCGCTGTCCAAAATAGACAAGCAGCCCAACACTAACAAAGAGGATAATGAAAATGAGAATGATGACTCGTTTCTTCATAAAGTGTTTTTCCAGAGGGCTTCATCTACTTCACCCTTTTACCAATTGCCCCCTGTACTCTTTTTATGCTCTCCAGGTCTCTATTCGTCCTTTCCTTGATTCCCAACCTTTCATTAACCTTAAATGCCCTCTCATAGAAACTCAATGCCTTGTTTAACTCTCCCATACCCTCATAGACATGACCGATATTATAAAGGTCTACACCAATCCCAGGTGAGTATTCTATCTGCTTATCAATCTCCAAAGCCATCTTGTAATGCTCAATAGCCGATTCCAACTCCCCTTTTGCCTCATAAACCATCCCTATATTGCTCAGGTTGTTTGCCATTCCTCTTAAGTTTTTTACCTCTCTGTTTATATTAAGGGCTTTTTGATAAAAATCCAGTGCCCTGTCCCGTTCCCCTGAGGAGTTATATGCAATGCCCAGATTATTCAGCCTGACAGCGGCCCCTTCCCTGTTCCCGGTACTCTCATCAAGGAGGAGCGCTTCCCGGAATTTCTCTATAGCCCCTTTTATATCGCCCTTTTTCAGCAATACATTGCCGATATTGTTCAGGCTAGCCGCCTTTCCTGACGAATCATGGATCTCCCCACCTATCCTTAACGCTTCTTCAAAATATTTAAGGGCATTATCCAGTTCTTTTGCATAATAGTACACAGTGCCAATATTGTTTAAGTCTCTTGCAATCCCCTCTCTGTTGTCTATGCTTTCATTGATCATCAAGGATCTCTTAAAGCAGTCAAGTGCCTTTTGATAATCAGCCTTTAAGTAATACATAGAACCCTTCTGGCTGAGTTCCGAAGCCATAGTCTTCTTTTCAGGCAGAATCTTTGCGCTACCACAGCCTGCAAGGATAACAAGGATAAATAGGATAAATAGGATAGGAATCTTTGCGGTCTTCATCTTTCTGCCCCTCTACTTATAAGGCTGTTCCCTGTTGTCAATACTTATACTCTTTCCAGGTTCCGGCTCTTTTATGTTTCTGCTTATTGGCCAGGTCTTGTTCACGGATTGAATTAGTTTATGTGCATCTTCCATAGTTTCCTGACCTGTATTTACAATTCCAGGGACATTAGAGGTTGACTTTTTGATATCATTTACTATTCCTGAAATATCAGAGCTTGCTTTTTCAAAGCTTGCCGTAATCTTTTTAACCAGTGCAGTCGATTCTAACAGGTTATCATACAGCCCTCTTTCTTTAATTGCAGCACCCAGATTTCCTTTTCCCTCCTTAATTTCACCGGTTATTGTTTCCAGATTGCCAAGGGTTTTTGTAAGACTCTTCGTACCCTCTATGATCTCGCTTGTGGTCTTATCAAGATTATGAGTAATCTTTCCCGCATTGCCGGTTATTTGTCCTACAGAATTATTGATCTTCTGAGTGGTCTCTCTAAGGCTAACTGCTATACCACCGGATTCTCTGTTAAATTTTTCTGTGATGGACTTTACATTATCAAGAGTCTCTGTCAGTTTATCTATTGGGGACTTGAAGTCTATCTCTTTAATTATATCGGTAACCTCCTTGGTCTTCTCAGACTTTATCACCCCTCCTTCATATAGGGGTTGTTGCAACATAGCCCCAACGGAGATCTCTATCACTTTACTCCCAATGATAGGGCCGGAAATCCTAGCCACAGAATCACCCCGAATTTTATCTCTATAGGTATCCAATATACTAAGGACAATTTCTACCTTATTGTCTTTGGTTAAACGAATATCTTTTACGCTTCCTATCTCCATCCCTGAAAGTACAACCTTTGACCCCAGTTCAACACCGCCTGCACTATCGAAAATAGTTATAAAACTGTATTTCTTCTCAAACCATCTCTGCCCTCGTCCAATAAAAACCAGGGCGGCTACCAGTACAATAATGGAGAATAATACAAATGCACCAACATATTTTTCAAAGCGTTTAACCCTAAAGTACATGACTAACCTCCCCTTTAGCACTGACCTTTATTTGTCGGCACTCAGCTATCAACAAAACTGAGAGCTGATAGATGATGGTTTCTCGTCTAACTAATTATTTAGTAACTGTGTAGGTAGGCACAAAGGGACAGAACACCAAAGGCACATAGGTAACCCCCCTTCACCCCCCTTTGGCAAAGGGGGGCAGGGGGGATTGCCTTTGCCACTTTGTGCCTGAGTAGCTACCTTATTTATTCATAGAAGTCATGCGTATTACATCAGGATTCTGACTATTCATTATCTCATCCGGTGTCCCTGTTTCAATTATATTGCCATTTTTTATAATAGCTATTCTGTCTGCAATGGAATATGCAAGGGATGTATCACCGGTTACTATTATAGAGGTAACCTTCAGATTCTTAAGCTCCTTAATAATCATGGAAATCTTCTGGACGGTCTGCGAATCAAAACTGGCAGTAATTTCATCAAATAATACAATGTCGGGTTCTATAACCAAAGCCCGGGCAATCCCCACGCTCCTCTTTAGTCCAAGGCTTAATTGGGCAGGCAGAAAATAATAATAACTTTTGTCTATCTGTAAAAGATTCAGCTTTTGTGATACCATCTTTTCTATTTCAGGCTCGCTCAGGTCGGTATGATAACGAAGAGGAAGGGCAACGTTATCGAAGATACAGGTATTGCTTATCAGTGCTGCATCCTGGAACACAAATCCAATCTTTGCTCTCAATTTCCGAATACGGTCCTTTGGTGCCTTATGTACATTAATACCCTTTATATCCACATCCCCATCTTTTGGATGAAAAAGGCCTGCACATAATTTCAGAAGGGTGCTCTTACCGCTTCCACTTGGTCCGATTATTACGAATATTTCTCCGGAAAAGACCCTCATAGTAACTCTACTGAGTACCTCCTCACCATTGTAACTAAAGTTGAGGTTGTCGATTTTTACCGCCACCTCAGGACTCATAAGCTTTAACCTACAAATAGAATAAGAGTGTTATAATAAAATTTACAATAAAACATGAAAGGATAGAGTTAACAGTCCCTCTGGTTGCGGCCTGGGGTACCTCTGTAGAAGAGAATTTTACAGACAACCCATTGTATGAACAGACAAGAGATATAATTAAACCAAAAACAAGACTTTTGAGCAAAGAAACAGAAACATCTGTTAGTGTAAGGGAGATTGCTAAATTATGGAGAAATACGGAAAACCTGGCAGTAGTTATCAAAGTGGAGACAACCAATCCCCCTACCATGGCTACCAGGTTGAAGTATACAGATAAAACCATAACTGCGATGGTCACGCCAATGATTCTGGGTGCAATGATAAAATGAACAGGGCTTATCCCCATAACCTCTATCGCTTCAATCTCATGGGCAACCACCATGTTCCCCAGTTCAGCAACAATCGCTGTACCTGAACGACCGATAACAACAAAGGCTGTAAGCAAAGGTCCCAGTTCCCTGATTATAACCATTATCAGGATCGGAGCAACCAGACTCCCACCTCCTAATTTTGTCAATTGGGCGCCTGATTCTATTATAACTACAGCACCCAGTACCAGAGAAATCAGGGTTATAACCTTTATAGCCTCGACACCGGTAAAGTATATCTGTTTCAAAGTGGTATCGATTATAACATTTAGTCCAAATCTCCTCTCCGTCCACAGCTCTTTAAAGGACAAAAACAGTAAGGTGAAAACATTCAGAACAAAGCCTGCCCTTGACCAACCTTTCCTGGCAGAAAAATCTATGACATTCGTTTCTGATTTTACTCCCCTCACTGTTAGTTTCCTTTTTATTATGCGTTTCTCTTATCTCAGCAACTGCAGGACCCTCCGCAGGCTCCTCCACTCGATAGATTGGAGGAAATAGAATAACCTGACCCTCTATCCGTTTCAATGAAATCTACTTTGACAGGTTGAACCCGCTTTAACAACTCCTTGTTTATTATAAAGGTGCTACCGTCTTTGTTAACAACTTCGTCGTCTTCCTGTGGTCCATCCAGGACCATGCCTAAAGCAGGACCTGCTCAGCCGCCCTCGTTTAAGACTACCCTTATAGAAGGGGCTTCTTCCCTGTTCTTAAAATATTCCTTCATAACTTCACTTGCCTTATCCGATACTTGAAACATCTCTACCTCCTCTTGACAATTATTCTGTTTATTTCAACCTTTCACATAACTTAACCATTAAGTTCACATCGTCAACAAATATTTTCAACCTTAAATTTTTAACCCCCTAACTTTGCTGTTAGTTTTTTAATATTATCCATCTTTTCCATGTCCATTATAATATCTATGATCTGATTGGTACCCTCCTCACCAAAAAAATCGGCGCACAGAAGTCTGAATTTACTTACCATATTTTCTTTGCTGGGTATGTATATACTACGGTCAGGCATTTCATCTCCAGTTGTGTATATCTTTCCATCGACAGTATGCACTTCGAGCAGGGGAAGGGAACGACCCTCCTCTTCCACCAATTCTACTTTCTTGGCTAACTCTCCGACTTCGGGGTCATTATAGTGCCCGGCAAAAAATTTAGCCGATGTAACAGGTTTATCCAAAACTGCAGCAGCAGCACAAAATTGCATACTCATCAGAGCCTGAAACTGAGATTCGAAAGGACCGGCAAAATCCAGTCCAGCATATGAAGTAGCACCTGTCCCCACTCTCTCCACAATTCTTGCAATGTCATTTGCCTTTAGTTTATGCTCAGTCAGAGGTTTTGCAATCTGTATTGGTCTTTGATTTGCACCGCAAACCGGAAAAGCCTTTATACGCATCCTGGAAATGACAAAATCCTGACCAAAGTTTTCTACTGCCTTTCCCATCTTTGCCGCACTTCCTCCCCAGCAACGGAAAAAACCATCTTTCCCCTCCAGTGCCTGAGGGGCAGAGGTAGCCCCTTCTTTGGCTAAAGTTGCAGAGAGGAGACCAGTACGTGCACTCACCCCTGCCTGAAACATCCCTTCCATAGTGCCACTCCACCAAACCTCGTTGGGTGTGCCAGGAGTCAAACTGGCAGCGTAACCTATAGCATTAACCAATTGTTTCTCACTGAGTCCCATTAGTTTGCCGGCTGCTGCAGTAGCACCAAAGGTAGTCAGGATCGGACTGGGCCTGAATGAGGAAACAGTAAAACGCCCTGTCGCACTCATTATACGGCCGACCAGCTCGTATCCCGCTACAGTTGCTGTCAGAACTTCCGTTCCAGAGGCACCCATTTTTTCTCCAACACCTATAACAGCAGAAACAACTGTACTCCCAGGGTGAACAAGTCCGGATAAAATATCGTCCTGAACTATGCTATGAATCATCACGCCATTCGCCAAAATTGCATCAGGTAACGCCACTTTTTTATGACAACCGATAATAGTAGATTTGCCGGTGCTGCTTTGGGCTACCCTGGATGCTATTTTAGAATGGGGAAGATCATGCCCGGCAATAGCACAGCTCAGAGCATCCAGAATACGAAGTTTAACCAGATTTCTTACTTCCTGTGGTATGCCTTGGTAATCAAGATTATGTATGAATTCTGCCAGTTTTTCAGATACGGTTTTTTGTTTCATATCTTTACTCCAGAATGTAAGAATGCCTGTCTAGCAGCAAGACACTTCCTTGCCCCCTTTAGAACAGGTATCTGCATTGTTTGACGTCTCTTTCGGCTCAATTACACAGCAGCAGGAGTCACCTTCGCGACCCAATGCAGCATTGATGATTGCGGCAGCACAACCAACGCCAGCGTTCACGGTAACGGCATCAGAGGGGCAGTTTTGTGCACAAGCCCCACACTCCATACAGGCATCACGATTTTCGATCTTGACGCTGCCGTTAGTAAGGCTCAGCACCGCATGTGGACAGACCAAAAGACATATACCGCAACCAGTACATTTTTCCTGGTCAAGCTTTAGAGTAACCACATCTTTAATATAAACCAGTTGTCCCATTATTTATCCTCCTTCAGGCAATGATGGACTCGTAAAAAGTCAATATTTAACTACCCATGTCATTTTGAGCGTCAGAGAGAAATCTGAAATTATTAAAGAATTAAAGATTCCTCGTCGCTCACGTTCCTCGGAATAACAAAAGCGGACTTTTTACTAAACCATCAGGCAATAAAGCGTGATCCGATCCATAGGGCAATGCCAACAACACCGATCCCAATCTCAAGAGGTATAGCCCAGCGCATCTCCTTTTTGACCCCAGATAGAGAAGTATAGGTAGATGCGCCGGTAAAGTTCATTGCCAGATAGGCAGTGACAGCCGAGACTATGCTCATCCATGCCAGGATTTCAAAACGGTTCGACAAACCTGTCAGGTACCCTCCCCTAAAGGCTGCCAGAATCAAACCCACAAGCAGCCCCAGTGCTAAACCTTTCATGGCAAATGCTCTACCTGGCAACCAGGGCAGAAGAAGCGGAGACAAAACCGAACCGGCAAAGACTGCACTAAGGAATGCCAGCACAGCAAAAAGGCCAGAATTAAAAGCATTGGCCCAGAATCCTTCAGTTCCCCCAAGTCCACCCAATAAAAATAGGATAGGCAAAGCAATCAGAGTTGGCTTAAAGGCACTTACTAATTCAATTGGAATCAAGACAGCCCTTTCCCACATGGTAAAAGTTTTGCACCGCATCTCCGGAGTAGCCTTAAAGCCGGCATCAATAAATGCGGGGAGGTCTTTTGCCCTAATCGGACCGTAGATAACCTTAAAGCCGGAAAGCTTATTTACTTGATGGGCAGCAACTCCCGGCCCAGCCAACTGGGGCAGGATTAACTGCCTGTGAGTCACTACGCCGGCAATGCCACTGGACTTAATGCGTCCAACAAGCTCCCTGGTCCCGAATGTACCCTTCCCTGCTGCGCACCAGACATTGATACCCTTGGTATCCAGAACCAGAATCCAGACATCTCGGCAGAGCATAGCCTCCCGTAAATAATCAAAACTCATCTTGTAATTGGCTGTAACCAGGACCGGAGCATGCTCATCTGGTTGCCCCGAAGCGTAAAGGCCCGGCTCAACACTGTAATGCATGCGGCCCACCCCCCAGCGGGACTTAAAAGTCCCAAGATGATCTTTCCAGATCAGAGAAGAAGAAACTTGAGGTACCATTCCGACAGGGGTCTGAATTGAGCCGATTACAAAGGGCTGGTTCAAACCTGGCAAGCTCACCTGAACCTTTTCCTCCGGAGGTCTGCAAATGGATTCTATCGATATTAGCTGTGACGGCTTTGAGCAGCAATCACCCATGTGAAGATTCTGATTTTCCAATTTTGACTGATAGTTTTTCTCTTTATCCATAAAAATCTTCTCCAACCCGCTACTTAAGACCGGCCAAAGCCTGGAACGCAAGTATTTTCTTTTTTGATTTCGGGGCAAATATTTTATAAATACGATCGTTATCGATATCGAACCCGTTTATGTATCCTCGGGCTAATGGCTTACCATATACACTGAGTGAGACCATACTTTCTTGGGTCAGATTTCCAATTTTATGTATGCCCTGATTCAGCGGGAGCGTAAATGTGGTTTCACCAGGTAAACATCTCAGCTCTTCGGTCTCGATCAGGTGTGCATACCCCTCCCGGGATTCATTGTCTTCTCGTTTGTAATTAAAGACCCCAAGCACCCCGGAAACAGGGCCTATCACACCCCATGAATTGTGGTCATGTATCACCGTGCATTCACCCGGCCCCCAGAGGAACATCCTCAGAGTAAACAGATGGGATGAATCCGCATGCAGAAGCAATTCGTTATCAAACATCGTTGAACGGCCCAAATCGGGGTAGGCCCCTCCCTCAACAATATTGTGCAGAATTTCCGCAAAAAGTGGTTTGTTGCAAAGGAGGCTGGGTAGTTCATCTCTAAAACGTTCAACACAGGATTCATCATCTGTAATGCCGTATAGGCGGTCTGAACAACGTTTACAGAATGAAGCAATCTCCAATTGTACCTGTGATGACATCATTATCTTCCCCTTCAACGGATTTTTGCCAAGTTACATTATAAATTGCTTCAGGATATCCGTTTCAGTGATCAGTCCAACTAATTTATCGTTTCCTACTACCGGTAGACAGCCAATTTTCTTTTCCAGCATAATTCGACCAGCCTCTTTTATATCGGCATCTGGTGAAATAGTTATTACTTTTTTAACCATGACTTCTTTAACTGCCACTGTTTTTAGAAAATCCCTCTTTGCCTTCTCACCAAACCCCATAACCGAAGCAAGGGAACTCTTAAAAAGATCCCGCTGGCTAATTATTCCCACCAGCTTTCCATTCTCAACCACCGGTAGGTGCCTTATTCTTCCAAGCTGCATAATATCGTCTGCCAAACTCAACTCTTCATCTACTTCCAGAGTGATCACCTCTTCAGACATAATGTCTTTTACCCTCATTCATACTTCTCCTTTCTAAAGCACTACTCATCAGTTTACGCCGAAAATGTCATCAGTTATGCCTTTTAACAGATTTTCTGTTAAATCTATAACATTAAATACTCGTTCAGTCAATTTCTTTCTAGAGTTGTCAAAACTTTCGACAGATTATATCTTGACTCCTGCTGCTAAATCTGTTAGAAAATTCGAGTAAAAAGTTTACTAATACATATAAATTGCTGTAGTAATGTTTCCTTTACCCCTTAAGGAGAAGACTAATGGACTTTGAACTAACTGAAGAGCAAAAAATATTAAGAAAGACTGTAAGAGATTTCGCTGAGAAAGAAATAAGGCCTGTTACAGCGGAACTGGATGAAAAACAAGAATTTTCATACGAAATCGTAGAAAAAATGGCAAACCTTGGAATAATGGGTATACCTTTCCCGGAAAAATACGGGGGAGGAGGAGCAGATTTTATATCGTATATTATTGCCGTTGAAGAACTCGCAAGAGTGGATGCATCTTCAGCTATAACCATGTGTGCCCATACATCACTGGGAACCAGTCCTATATACTACTATGGAACTGAGGAGCAGAAACAGGAATGGCTGCCAAAGCTCACCTCAGGTAAGATGCTGGCATCATTCGGGCTTACAGAACCAGATGCCGGTTCAGATGCCGGAGCAACCAAGACTACCGCAGTGCTTGAGGACGGTCACTGGGTAATAAACGGGTCAAAATGCTTTATAACCAACGCTGGAACAAAAATCAGCGGTATAGTAACAATAACCGCTATCACAGGTAAAAGAGAGGACGGAAGGAAAGAAATAGAGTGCATCCTGGTCCCTAAAGGTACAGAAGGGTACAATACAGGGTCTCACTACAACAAGATGGGATGGCGTTGGTCTGATACAACGGAACTATCCTTTGTGGATTGTCGTGTTCCCCAAGAAAATTTATTGGGAGAGAGAGGACACGGACTCCGTCAGATGCTGGAAATTCTCGATGGAGGAAGGCTGAGTGTTGGGGCGATGGGCTTGGGAGGCGCTCAAGGAGCCTACGAGATGGCTTTAAAATACTCAAAGGAGAGGTACCAGTTTGGAAAACCCATATGCAGTTTTCAAGTAAATGCCTTTAAACTGAGCGATATGTTGACAGAGATTGAGCTAGCCAGACTGCTTTTATATAAGGCTACATGGCTAAAAGACAAGAGCAAACCTTACATAAGAGAAGCCGCTATGGCAAAACTCGTTTGTTCTGAGACTATGGGCAGAGTCGTAAATCAAGCATTACAACTGCATGGCGGGTATGGATTTATGAAGGAATACCCTATAGAGAGGTTCTACCGTGACCAAAAGGTACTTGATATTGCCGAAGGGACAAACGAGATTCAACGAATAGTTATATCAAGGACAATAGGGTGTTAGGAGACAGATATGAGTATTTTAGTGGTCGGTTCTGTTGCCCTGGATTCGGTAGAGACACCATTTGGAAAAGTAAGGGATGTCCTGGGTGGGTCGGCGGTATATTTTTCCACGGCAGCCAGTTACTTTGCTGATATTAATATGGTTGCTGTAGTGGGTAGCGACTTTCCAAAAGATCATATTGATTTCTTAAAAAGCAAAAATATTGATATTAAAGGATTACAAAGGGAAAAGGGGAATACTTTCAGATGGGAAGGAAGGTATGGATTTGAACTGAATGAGGCACATACATTGAATACCCAGTTAAATGTCTTCGAAGGTTTCAATCCTAAAATACCTGAGGAGTATAAGGACTCTGAGTATGTATTTCTGGCCAATATTGATCCTGAATTGCAGTTAGATGTTCTAAAACAAGTTAAAAACCCTACTCTGGTTGCCTGTGATACTATGAATTTCTGGATAGAAAAGAAACCTAAAGAGCTCCAGAAAACCATTGAAAAGGTCGATGTTCTAATCATCAATGAGGCAGAAGCCAGGGAGTTTACCTGCGAACCCAACCTAGTTAAAGCGGCAAAAAGGATTCTCTCTATGGGCCCAAAGACCCTGATTGTTAAAAGGGGAGAATACGGGGCTCTTATGTTTACAGGTTCATCTATCTTTCATGCCCCTGCCTATCCACTGGAGAATATCTTTGACCCTACTGGTGCTGGAGATAGCTTTGCAGGAGGCTTTATTGGCTATCTGGCAAATACACGTAACCTGGAGGATGGAAATATTCGTCAGGCGGTTGTATTTGGAAGTGTAATGGCATCTTTTAATGTAGAGGACTTTAGTCTAAACAGGCTGAAGAATCTGACTTACCCTGACATGGAATACAGGTACAGAGAGTTCAAGAAATTTACGCATTTTGAGGACATATGAAGGGATGCTGTAATTCAAAAGGGGTTTGTATTTTTCTGCTCCTCATTGCTTTTATCTTCATCTTCAATGGATGTATCCAGGACAAAACAGTTTTAAAGGAAACATCCATGGTACATCTCAGGTTGGGAGTCTCTTATTTCAGTGAAGGAGATACCACCTCCGCCTTGCAAGAACTCCTGAAAGCCAAAGAATTGAGTCCCGATGACCCCCAGGTTTACAACATTATCGGCTTAATATATTTCAAGAAGAAAGAACATAATAAAGCCATCGATAATTTTAAAAAAGCATTGACTTTAGATCTAAAATTTTCTGAAGCACATAACAATCTGGGTACAGTGTATATGGATTTAAGACAGTGGGATGATGCCATTTTTGAGTTTAAAGAAGCCCTCAGTAATGATCTGTACAGTACTCCTGAACGGGCTTACTGTAATATAGGCTGGGCTTATTACAAGCAGGGAGATATAGGAAAAGCAATTGACAATTATAAAAATGCACTGAAGCTGAGCCCTGATTTTGTTTTGGCCCATTATAACCTTGGGATCAGCTATTTTAGTGTTAATAAGGTAAAAGAAGCTATAGACGAATTGAAACTGGTTATAAAGTTAGATCCCAAATTTGTTGATGCCCACTACCAGTTGGGATTGGCTTACCTTAAACTGGATAGGAAAGCTGAGGCAATAGTGGAATTTGAAGAAGTGGTTAAGACTTCTCCGTCCGGGGAAACCCAGAATGCAGCTAAGAGGTATCTAGAGCTACTGAAGTGATTCGGGGTCAGAAGGAAAACTTTGAAAGGATACAAAGACATTTTCGGCAGCCTTGATATTCATTCCAGGAACTGTGGTCAACTCATTTATAGACGCATCTTTAATGCTTTTTAAGCTGCCAAAGTGTTTTAAGAGTGCCTTTTTTCTCACTAATCCCACTCCTGGTATATCCTCCAGAATGGACCGCAGGTTCTGTTTTCTCCTGAGATTTTGATGGTAGGTTAGAGCAAAGCGATGAGCCTCATCTCTTATTTGTTGCAGCAGAAGCAGAGCTTTAGAGTCCTTTTGCAGTATTATAGGGTTTTTCCGATGTGGAATAAATACCTTCTCTCTATCTCCACCTTTAGCAAGACTTATGGCATCTGCGTCATCCTTTTTTAATTCTTTCAGGACTCTTACAGCAACATTCAACTGCCCTTTACCACCGTCTACCATTATCAGGTCGGGCATATCGTTCTTTTCAAATACCCTCCTATACCTCCTTTTAATAACCTCATACATCATACCACAGTCATCTGCCTGATTCACGGTTTTTATCTTAAAGTGACGATAACCGTTTTTATATACAATCCCTTCTTTAAAGATTACCATCGAACCAACCGCTAATTTCCCTGATATGTTGGATATGTCAAAACACTCTATCTTCCTCGGTAATCTCTTTAAATGGAGTCGTTTTTGGATTTCCTCCAATGCCTTCAGATTGTAACCTTTTTCTCTTTGCTTATCCATAAAGGAATTCTTTGCATTTTCCATCACCATCCTTAAAAGTTTAAGCTTTTCCCCCTTCTTGGGAATATGAATCCTTACCTTTTTGCCCTTTTTTTCCGAAAACCATTCTTCCAACAGCTTCCTGTCTTCTATATCTATGGGTATTACAATCTCTGACGGGATAGATCTATCTTCGCCATAGTACTGTTTCAGGAACGAAGACATAACCTCATTATCTGGAAGCCTCAAATTGGTCATGGAGAATGCCAGGGTATCTAAAACCCTTCCTCCCCGCATAATCATAAGCTGAAATTCAATAACACCTTCTTCTCTGTAAAAGGCAAATACATCCTGATCTGTCCCTAGATTGGAAACCACCTTTTGCCTCTCAATGGTCTTTTCGATAGACGAAATATGGTCTCTGAATCTGGCAGCCTCTTCAAAGTTCAAATTATCCGATTCGTGTTTCATACTTTTTTTTAAAAGCCGTAATAGTTCCTGGTTTTTGCCCTCTAAGAACAGAGTCGCTTCCCTGACATATTTCCGGTAACTCTCCCAATCTACAAGTTTACAACAGGGGGCAAGACACCTCCTGATCTGGTAGCTCAGGCAGGGGCGACTTCTGTTTTTAAAATTAGAGTCACTGCAGCCTCTTATATGAAAGATTCTGGATACCATTTTCAACGTATCTTTTACTGCATAGCTGGAAGAATAAGGACCAAAGTAGCGGGCACCGTCTTTCTTTACCTTTCTTACCAGGGAGAGTCTTGGAAATTCGTCCTGAATATTGAATCTCAGACTAAAATAGGTTTTATCATCCTTCAGGTTTACATTGTATCTGGGCTTATGTTTCTTAATCAGATTGTTTTCTAGAATCAATGCCTCTTTCTCTGTATCAGTGATTATGCAATCTATATCTTCTGCCTGAGACAATAAAAACCTGATTAGGTATCTTGAATCTTCTATTCTGGTAAAGTAGGATTTTACCCGAATCTGAAGGCTTTTCGCCTTGCCAATATAAATAACATCACCTTTCCTGTTCTTCATAAGGTAGACACCTGGGCTGGCAGGCAGTCTGTTTATCTTTTCTTCAGCAATCAATGCTCTAGCCATTAATAACCTCTAATATCTTCTTTACCAGGCGTGGTTCTTGCCCCCCTTCTGGTTACTGATATGGACGCAACCAGAGTGGCAAATTCAGTTGCTTCCTCCAACCCTTTATTCACTAACAAAGCACTTATAAGACCTGCGGCAAATGAATCACCAGCACCAGTTGTATCTACTGCCTTTGATCTTAATGCAGGAACCTCTCTGGTTAAATCTTTAGTTATCAATAAACACCCTTCTGCCCCACGGGTTATTATCACTGCTTTTGGCCCATACTCCAAAAGCCTTCTGCCTGCGTCTTCTCCCTGGAGCCCGGTAAGCATGTTTGCCTCAATCTGGCTTGGCATAATTAAATAGCAGTTAACCAGTATTCCACTCAGCGCTTCAGACCCTTCTTCAGCAAGTATTGATCCCGGATCGAGTATTACCTTTATATTATTATCATATGCAACGCCAGACGCAAATTCCAGTGCAGCTATTGCCTTTTCTCCAATAATGCTGGTTAAGTGTAAAAATCTAGCCTTTTTTATATAGTCAACGGATATGAGGGATCTGTCAAACTCTGATGAAACCCCGCTTGATGAATAGAGTATCCTTTCACCAGCAGGATTTATAGCCGCAAAGACCAGACCGCTATTGCCACCTGTTTGTATCAAATGGGATACGTCTACCCCTTCTTTTTTCAAGTCTTCAATAAGCATATTTCCAAATTGATCGGATCCAACCATTCCTACAAATCCTGAAGAATGTCCCAGTCTTGAAATCCCTACTGCTACATTTGCAGCAGAACCACCATGAAATATTTCTAAGCCTTGAACTGCAACTTCTTCATCTGCCACAGGGAATCTATTTACCTTTGCAATGAGATCTATATTAAGAGCACCTATTGAAATTACGTCTAACATCTTCTTGCCTAAATATCCGGGGTCAGACCATGCCCCCATTGTTTCAAAAGTGACAAAGGCACAGAAGTAACCCACTTCACCCCCCTTTGGCAAAGGGGAGCAGGGGGGGGGTTGCCTTTGTACCTCAAGCTATCCCGACAAGTCGGGACAGCAGTTGATGGACTAATTTATCAACAAAACAGAGATAGTGTCAAGGGATAAAAAGTGGTCTTGAAGGATAAAAGGAAAAGATAACAATAAAGGCAGGCTTCTTGGATTCCAATACAATAGAAAAGGGGCGTTTAACAAACGCCCCTTTTCTATTTATATGCCTACTACTTCTCAAAAAGATGTTTCATATCATCCGGGTAGAGATGAGGAACGTCTACCCAGTCGCTGTATCTGAGCACCTTCCCACCCTTGACCTGGTAAAATAACACCTTCTTGGCTGTCCTGCGGTCATTAGGAGTAATGTCAAACGGGGCACCGACGTCCCATGGAGTTTTCCAATTTTTGAATGTTTCTATTGTAGCAAGGTAGTTTTTCCCGGTAAGCCCCTTATACCCATATTTCCTAAGTGTCCTCCTTGTCCACTCAAATACAAACTGGGTTGCTCTCACACCTCTGAGATAGTATTCATCCGGGTCCTTACCATGATACTTCTGGCGCATCTCGATAGCCTTCTTGATACCAGGGAGGTTCTTCTCTACCTGGGTCATGTAAGTGTACGTACACCATATGTAGCCTTCAGTATACCTGGGTCCTATCCGCCTCAGCATCTCCGCACCGGTTGTCCACGAGAAACCAGCCACTGGTATCTTACCGTGCAGTCCCAACGATTCCATATTCTTCATAAATACAGTACAAATCTGGCTCAACCCCTGCATCCATATCCAGTTCACACCTTTATCCTTGAGTCTTAATATCTGCGGGGTGAGGTCTATGGGAACAACGGGGACAAACTCCTGCCCTACCACATCTACACCGATCCTCTTCCCAAACCTCTGTCCAGGTTCCAGGGCAGCCCTTCCATATGCCGTATCAGGTCCAATAATACCGACCTTCATTGTGCCCTTTTTTCCTGCTTTATCCCATTCTGCCTTTGCCATCTTCAAAAAGGCACCAAATGAATCACCATAGCCGGGGCCATCTGTATAAATAGTTGCGGGAGGATAGAGTTGGGGGTCGCTCCCACCGTAATTGTAGGAAGCTACATTCTCTTTTTCAAGGGTCCTCTTAAAGGCTTCACCTTCAGGGGATGAGACTATCCAGAGGAATTGAATTCCTGCCCTTTGGTACCTCTTGTAGTGGGACCATGCCCTTGCCATTATATTTCCGGTTTCACCCCATACAAGCTCTACCGGGTGACCGTCGATCCCGCCTTCCTTTTCATTTGTCCATCTATAGACATCGAGCTTCGCCTCCCATACATCAGGAACGAGTATACCATAGGGACCTGTTAGATCGACAGTTCCAAAATGTTTAATTGCTGGCTTGGCTGCTTCTGTCACGGAGTTAAAAGCTAACATGGCTGCACATATCAGAGCAGTAATACCAACAAAAATTAGCTTATTAAAACTCTTTCTCATGATATATTACCTCCTTTTTCTGATGATTACTTCTTTTCTGCCTCGACCATGGTGGTCCCTACCTTCCCACTCTCGAATCTCTGTCTCAATCCGCCTGAGGGTATATCTTTAGAGATTACCACCGCTGTACCTCTTGCCTTCCACTCGGCAGTACCACTCTCTATCGCTGGCCATGCAATAGCTGCCAGTGACGGAATTTTGAGGATGGTCATAGGTACCTCAAATTCAACGGTTTCTCCTGCAGGAATGTCTATCCATACCTCCGCCGCTTTGGACTCCGGAGGAAAAAATATAATGGTTTCCTCAGAAAGCCCGAAAGACATACTGCCTAAGATAACATCAAACTTGTTAGGGTTAGTTACCGCGAAGGTAACCGTGAGATCTGCCTTTGGTACCAAAGCCAGGAGGGCATTAGCCGGTATTTCAACCGGTCCCATCTTTTTGTCCTCTCCCATGCCCATAAGCTTGAGCCATCCGCTCTTTGATTCAGCCTTAGCGAGTTTCTGTGCCATAAGAATCTTATCGCTAAGGATCTTCTCTGCTTCCATCTTCACAGCCACATTCTTTAGTTCAACCTTTAATTCCTTAGGTGGTGCCTTTTTTGCCATGCCTTTTTGTCCACCTATAGCCATAGCAGAAATACCAAAGAGAAAGATAAATGCTAATGTAACCAAAAATAACTTTTTACTCATTGTTCTCTTACCTCCTTTCTCAATTTTTGAATATCTGGGGTCAAACCCGTAATCCGCTAGAGGCGGATAATCACAAATGTCGGGGCAGACCCCAATGGTTTAATTGTTTATCCATTAATAATTGAATGGATGTAACCTGTATGAGTGTTTAAACAACTCCCATCTGTGGGCAAGTCCTCTGGGTTCAAAAATTAAAAATATTATTGCCACGGCAGCGTATACAATCAGCCCCATAGAGGAAACTATTTTGCCGCCTGACCCAGCCAGTATACTATCCAGTAAAGGCGCAACATAATTAACCCCTTCACCAAGAAGCCTGTAAGCAAAAGCACCAAAAACGCAACCCATAACAGATCCCAGCCCACCGACAATCAAAAACACTGCGTAGTAGACGGAATCGACAATGGGATAAAATTCTGTGTTGATATACGTAACATAATGGGCCCATAATGCACCGCTAATCCCCGCATAGAAATTACCAATAGCAAAGGAAAGGAGCTTATAACGGAATATGTTTATCCCCATGACCTCTGCGGCAATGTCGTTATCGCGAATTGCAACAAATGCCCTGCCCGCCTTTGTCCTTACAAGGTTTTTCAATCCTAATCCCATTATAAGCGTAACAACGGCAACCAGATAAAAGTAGCTTAAATCCGTATTAAAAACAAATCCGAATAGAACGGGGCTTGCACACTGAATACCGTCTGATCCGAAAGTCCATTTTCTTAAGACCTCATTTACCAGATAGAAGAATATAAAATGAGCAGAGATAGTTGGAATAACCATGTAAAGCCCCTTGCACCGTACTGTCGATGTCCCTATTATCAACCCATAAAGGGCAGCACCAAGACCGGCAAGAGGTAGGGCAAAGAAGAAGTTCCAACCCAGATGATGTGTAATCACGGCACACACATAGGCTCCAGCCCCGACAAAGCCACCATGTCCCAAACTGATCTGGTGAGTGTAGCCTATCAGGATCTGCAGACCCCATAAGCCTATTATTGTTGTACCGATAATTACCCCAAGGCTTAAAATGTGACCGGTAAGAAAAGGGGGGATGCTGAAAAGAAAAATCAGAAAGAGACTAAACAGCACCCAATGGGCTTTGGTACGCAGTATTGCTTTATCCTGACTATATCTTACATCAAAAACTCCACAAGGTCTTCCCTTCATTGACAATTAACCTCCTTCCGCTCGCTAGATTCTCTCTATCCTTTCCAGTCCGAAGAGCCCATACGGCCGCCAGAAACTAATAATGAACATAACAATAAAAGGGGATACTTCGGAGATTCCGCCACCTAAAATGCCAGCAAGGTAGCCTCCAACCATAGCTTGAAGTATCCCCACAGCCAGGCCACCGATTATGGCGCCAGGGAAGGATTCCAGCCCTCCGAGGAGTGCAATAATTACTCCATATACAGCAACAAAATCAAGGTCCTGACTGATCCCTTGCATTGCTCCTACAAAATATGCGGTTATGAGGAATAAGATAAGGCAAATAATCCACGTATTGGAATACACCCTTGTTATCTTTATTCCCAGATTTTCGGCAACTATAACGTCTTCAGCAGTAACCCTCATGGCAAGTCCTGGACGGGTAAATTTGAAATAAATTATCAAACCCGCAATGCTAAGACCGGATATAATTATGCACCATATCATTATCTCAGGTATCCCAATTTCACCCACAAATATCGTGGGACGACTTGCCAGCCATGAGGGGAACATTTTGGGATTACCGCCCCAGAAGAGAAATGTTGTTCCACGGAAGAAAAACCAGAGCATATCGGTAAGGATAATAGCCGCGAGAATCGGCTGCCCTATCAGGGGACGAAGGGTAACCCGTTCAATTACCCATCCAACGATGGCCGTTGAGGCAATAGTAGCCATTATAGCCAGCACGACAGGAAATTTAAGCTGAACAAGAAACATCCATGCCAAATATGCACCTATTAAAAGCAGTCCTCCGGCCGAAAGGTTGAGCACCTTGGTCGCTTTATACACCACCACAACACCAAGGGCTGCTATAGCATAGATAAGACCGGTGGCTATTCCGCTAATCATAAGCTGGATAAAGGTATTCATCTAAATTATCCCTCCAATTTATTCAACACTATACACATTAATCTCTGTCTTTATAATTCCCTTTCTACCATCTCTATAAGTTACATGCGCTTCCACACTGATAACCCCTTTATCCTGATACAGAGATTCAATTATATCTTTGTAACGATCTTCTATAAAGGTCCTCCTCAATTTCCTTGTCCTTGTCAGCTCGGCCTCATCAGGGTCAAATTCCTTATGGAGGTTAACAAATCTCTTTACACGGGCAAACTCCGGTATCTCCTTGTTGACCTTTCCAATCTCACCTTTTATCATACCAGCTACCTCTGGTTTTTGTGAAAGGTCAACGAATGTGGTATAAGCTATACGTTTCTTTTCCGCCCATTTACCAACGTTTCCGTAGTCGATATTTATCAGGGCACCGATGTAATCTCTGTCTTTACCTCCCACAACTATACAGTCCCTGATATATGGACTGAAACGCAGACGCGTCTCAATATACTGAGGGGAATACTTCTCACCACTCTTCAGATCGAGAAGTTCGTCCACCCTGTCCCAATAGATAAGGTGCCCTTCCTCGTCAAAGAAACCGGAATCTCCTGTATAATACCAGCCGTCTCTTATCTTTTCTCCCGTTGCTTCAGGATTTTTATAGTAACCCAAAAAAAGTCCTGGATTTTTTACAACGATCTCACCATCAACAATCTTTACCTCACATCCCTCGATAGGGGTTCCAACGCTGTCGTATTTAAAATCAGTGCTACTGGGGATTGTTACAAGGCTTGCCTCAGTAGAGCCATAGATATTCTTGAGATTTAAGCCCAAGGCGTGGAAGAATCGAATAATATCAGGGCTTACCGCTGCCCCTGCAGTATAGCCAACCCTGGTTCTGGCAAACCCCATCCTGTGGCGTAATGACCGGAGTGCGATAAGGTTGGCAAAAAGATACAACCCCCTCCATAAAAGATTGGGTTTGGTCTTCTTTTCTGCGAACTTGTTCATCCAATGGCCAATCTTCATTGCTATATTGAACAACAGTCTTTTCCACCGTAAAGTGTCAGCGATCTTTACCTGGATCTCAGAAACCAGATTTTCCCATAAGCGAGCACTGTAAAAAAGGATTTGGGGGCCCAGGTCTACGATATCTTCCTGCACCGTTTCAGCCTCTTCAGGAAAACTGACACACAGAGCCCCATCCAGCCCTGAGGCTATACCAAGAAATTGCTCTGCTGCCCATGCCGGTGACACATAGGATAGATATTCATCAGTCTCATACCAGGGGTCTATAGATCGGATCCCACGGCCGAAGAATATGACACTGTTATGGGTCATCATAGCTGCTTTGGGAAGTCCGGTCGTCCCTGAGGTATAACAAAAACAGGCTATATCACTCCCCTTCCCTTGCCTTACATTTTCTTCAAAGAGACCCGGATGGTCCACCTCGTACTTCTTTCCCAGTTCTTCCAACCCTTCAAAGCTTAAAAGGATGGGATCCTCATATGACCAGAGTCCTCTATGGTCCCAGTATATTACTTTTTTGACATTGGGTATCTCATTTTTGTCCTTCAGATTCAGGAGTTTATCACACTGTTCCTGGTCTTCTGCAAAGACGAATACGGCATCTGAATGGTTGACATAGTACTTCACCTCGTCATCCATGGAATCAACAAAAATCCCTATAGCTGCTCCACCTGCTGATTGAACGGCTAATTCAGCCCAGTAGTACTGGGGGCCGTTATCTCCTATTATGCATACCTTGTCCCCCCGTTTCAAACCCAGGCTGACTAACCCCAGAGAGCACCATTTCACATGTTCGTAGTAAATCTTCCATGTATATGTAAGCCATAACCCAAAATCCTTCTTGCGCATAGCTACTTTTTTATCGCCATATCTCAGGTAGTTTCTCAACATCAATTTCGGAAGGGTATCCATGTCCTTATCAATATTCATACCTTTCTCCTTCAACAAAAAATCCCTTTAACCAAGCCACCTCTTTCTTCTCTTGTAGTGCTTAATAGTTTTATAGCTCTTCTTTTCCCCAACTTCAGTGAGTCCCATGTAAAACTCTTTAATGTCCTCATTCTCCAGCAGCTTGGGACCAGTATCATCCAATACTACCCGCCCGTTTTCCATTACATAGCCATAATCTGCAATCTGGAGGGCTGCTCTGGCATTCTGTTCTACAACCAGAAGGGATATCTTCTCCTCTTTATTCAGTCTTTCTATGATATTGTATATTTCTTTAACCAGCATGGGAGCCAATCCCAAAGAGGTTTCATCCAGTAGCATCAATTTAGGACGAGACATAAGCCCCCGTCCAACCACGAGCTGTTGCTGCTCACCACCTGAAAGATAGCCTGCTGTTTGATTACGGACATCCTTTAACCTCGGAAAGAATTCGTATATCTTGTCTATATCCCTCTTTAACTCCCCCCTGGTGGGGTTTCTCCCTATAGCACCAGCTATCAGATTCTCCTCTGCCGTAAGTTGTTCCAGAGTCCGTCTGCCTTCCATTATCTGAACGATCCCCATATCCACTATGGCTTTGGTTCTCAGTCCATCAATCCTTACACCATTATACTCGATAGAGCCATCAGTAACCCTCCCCTCCTCCGGATATAGCATACCTGATATGGCCTTGAGGGTAGTACTTTTACCTGCCCCATTGGCGCCCAATAATGAAATAATCTGTCCCTCAGGTACCTCTATGGTAACTCCTCTCAGTACGAGAATGACATTTTGATATTTTACTTCGATGTTGTTTAATACAAGCATCTATATACCTCCGTTACTAGTACTCTTCCTCTCCCAGATATGCCTTGATAACTGCTTGATTATTCTTTATTTCATCAGGGGTACCCTCGGCAATCTTCTTTCCCCAGTCCAGGGCTATAACCCTGTCAGAAATATCCATTACCACATCCATCTCATGTTCCACAAGGACGATAGCCGGTGATTCCTTTATTACGGTCTCCAATTTTGCCTCTTTGATATCCAGGACATATCTGGCCATATCTTCCTTCTCCTCCATATTCATCCCAGCCATGGGTTCATCAAGGAGGAGTACCTTTGGCTCCATAGCCAGAGCTCGCCCTAGTTCCACTCTTTTTCGGACTCCATAGGGGAGTACACCTACACGCTGATGTCTATAAGACTCTAGTTCCAGGAAGTCCATTATATATTCTACTTGTTCTCTATGTTCAATCTCGGTCTTTAATGCCGGACCAAAGTACAAAAACCCAGAGAGGAGGTTCTGCTTCATCATGATATGTCTGCCTGACAGCAGATTATCTACGGTGGATAGTCCTGTATAGAGGGCAAGGTTCTGAAACGTTCTCGCGATCCCCATGGCAGCGATCTTGTTGGGCTTAAAGTTATTAATCCTCTTTCCTCTAAAATATATATTTCCCTTTTGAGGACGATAAAACCCGGATATGGAGTTGAGAATGGATGTCTTCCCAGAGCCATTTGGACCAATAAGGGCTAATATTTGATCCTTCTTAATATCTACGTTCACTCCTGCTAGTGCTTGTACTCCTCCGAATGATAAATAAGTATCCTCTAAACTTAAAATAACTCTATTCTCTTGCATAGCTATTACACCTGACTTTTTGTTTTTTGAATAAAATATCTAAACCAAATTAAAATTTAAAACTATATTGATTGATGCAATCGATTTTATTTCCTTTAGATAAGACACCAGATACATGGTTTATTCTCATGGAATTGGAACAATAAAAAATAATTTAATTGGAGCGAAAAACGTTTTTTGAGGCAAGGGGATTAAGATTTTACAGGAATAGGCTCTGCTGGATCAAATCAGATTTTATACCAGGAAACATAAGTCATATAACAGAAACCCCTGTCTTTTCAAAACTAAAAAATGAATGAAGGCTTACTCAAGATGGGTAACTAGATTTTGGCTTTTATCATAGCAGTATCTATCCTGTCAAGAAAATAATAAAATTAATCTATATATTCCTGTATCCAATTTGATTGTCAAGCCCTGTCAGGCAACAGTCATTTAACTGGTTTACCTTTTTCAATCTTTTATCCAAGGGTTCCAGCTTCTTTACCTCTCATAATCTTCCTAAAAAACTCACTTTCAATAGTTAACCTATCTATATTATCCTCTTTTATAACTCCTACTTTTGGAAGAGATTCTGGATAGATATGCAAAAGCTGGTCGATTAACATTCTGTTCAGACTATGCCTTTTAATGGAGTCAAAAGACCAGCCACCTGCAAGTGCCATAACCATCTCTTTTCCCCCTGTTGAAAAGATTTCCGCCATAATTGATATAACAATAGTATGGTCCGATATACAGGCAATTTCTGCTTTATTCAAAGCATACCTGTTACCATTAAAAGAGACAGCAACCCCTCCGCCTTTTTTTACCATATCTAATGCATGGGCATCTGTAATACTATCTCCTATATACATCACATCCTGGAGATCGTTTCCTGTCGTTTTGAGGCTATGTAGTATGGCATTAGCCTTTTCAATACCACCAACGGGATTTATCTCCTTTAACATCTCCCCTGATTTCATGGAGAGAATATCTTCCCAGAAGAATCCATCTAGTCTTTTTACTGCTTCTTTCACCTCATCCGGGAGACCATCGAAATCCCCAACATCTGCAGGAATTTCTAGTTTAGCCAACGAATCTATTTCTTTATGGATTTCTTTCAGTCTTATAATTTCATGAGATTCTATTATATACTTATCTAAATCGAGCTTGGTACAATAGACGTGTTTTCTATCAAAACCTATGTAATCACAGAGGGCATTTAAGTAAGGCTCATAACTCGTACTGATTATGAAAGATGGCATCCTGCTGCCAATATATTCCAATGTGGCGTCTGCCCCTGGAACAATGATTATATTCTTGGCACTGTATTCCTTAATAGCCCCATTTGAAGCCCCATATGCCTTCAGAAACGGCAAAATCAATTTAAGGGTGTCTCCAGCCTTATACCCTGGCCTCTTCACTATGTCCGCAAGGATATCATCGTATTTACTTATCTGGGCAAAAAAACGATCTCCATTGGGTATAAAGTGTTTCGTCAATTCATAAGCATTATCATTTAACGATATGGGGCCTTCACAATCTGTAATGAACTGCCTTGCTTTCATAGGTAAGCTTCTATCTCCTTATTTAAACATAGCCCATCTTTTATCGTCTCATTTCCCATAAATAATCTTTTATTCTCAAGCCTTATCCTACCCTCCGCAAACGCTTCGACTGTTTTGATTAAAAGAGGTTGCTCTCTTATAAACCCTTGTCTTCTGATTTCCATAAAAAGTTCATTACTTTCACCATCCTCTCTCATAATCTGGGTAAGACTTTTGGTCTTTAACCTTTTGTTTAAGTTGTTCCAAATCTTATCGAATACAGGACCTTTGACAGGAAAGGTGCAGTACGTAACTGGAGGGCCTTCATCCAGTTTGCTTGTTACCAGATGTATCATAACCCCTGTTGCATCTGCTTTCAAATCTATCAGCTTCCATATTACTTCCTGCCATGTGCCAGACGGGCCGCCAGGTGCCGCTGGATGAAGGTTTATCATGTCCAGTTCCTCACACATCTTACTGCTGACTACCAGCATATAACCAGCCAAAACATTTAAGTCGGTTGTATAGTTAGTTAGCCTTTTTATAATCTTATTATCATACTTTCTCCTCCACTTCTCCAAAACAACAGGATCAGTTATCCCCGCTCTTCTCATATCGGGTTTAAAGTTTTTCGAAGAGTAACAAATTAAATCAATACCATAATCTTCCACCATCTTCAAAAACCGATCGCTTTCTTCACTTTCCCCTAATGCCCTGTTACAAAATACAAAGGATAGAGTAGCCTTCATCTTACCCAACTTCATAGAGTTATAGATTGTTCTTAACAGGTCTCTTGCAGCCTTATCACGGCCAGTAGAGAACCATCCAATTTTAAAGACCATAAAGCTATTGTCTCCTTCGGGGAATAAGAGAAAAACCCTCGCCTTTTGCGCCACAAGGGTTCGAGGAGTCAAGGATTCCAGGGTTCGAGAGTAGTAAAGAAAAAAATCTCTCTTGATCACTTAACTCCTTTCCGCCTCTGGCGGACTTAAACCTTTAAGCCTCGATCCTATCGGGGTAGTTGACTTTATATAGGAAGTTGAAGGAAAAGTCAATATCTTGAAGATTCGAGGATTTATCATTGACTATGTATCTTTGATGTGATAATTCATTAACTAATCTGGATCCATGGGGTTAAGGGTTCAAGGATTCAAGTGAAATACGAGACTCCATGAACCCTCTAATCCGCTTTCCCTAATATTGGAGTTTAAGCAAGACAGTGCTTAAAAAGAGCGTAAAATACTTCTCAACCCTATTTATAATAATATTTTTCTCCTCTTGTGCTACCGTTGATCTTTCAAAGCCCCCCCCTTTGAAAGAATCTCCGATAACAGAGACAGAAAAAGCCAGCTCATTGGCATATTATCATTTTTCTCGAGCTCAACTTTTCGAAAATGAAGAAAATATAGATTCTGCCATAGAAGAATACAAACTGGCTTTAAATTATGATATGGATTCCCCTGCCTTAAGAATATACCTGGCGATTATCTATATAAAAAAGGGGCTTTTAAAGGATGCGATTCACCAGTGCCAAACTGTAATTGCCAGTCACCCAGAATATTCACCCGCTCGTTTACTTTTAGGGGGGTTATATTCTAGTACCGGCAATGAACATGCAGCTATCAATGAGTATGAAACCGTAGTCAAAATTGACCCTAAAAACAAAGAGGCTTACTTTTTCCTGAGTGCTTTGTATCTCAAGGTTAAAGAACACGAGAAGTCCATCTCTTCCCTGAAGAAGCTACTTGAGATTGATCCAGATTCTGCGATGGCTAATTACTATCTGGGAAGAGTATACGCTGAGATAAAATTCTTTAAAGAAGCTGAAAAATACTATCATAAAGCTTTAATGCTTAAACCAGATTTTGGTGCTGCCTTAATCGAACTAGGCACAATTTATGAGTTTCAGGGAGAAAATAAAGGGGCGATTGAAATATATGAAAAGATATTAAAGATTAACCCTTCTGATTCTTCTGTCTTAACACGCCTTGGCCATTTATACATTAAACAAGAGAAATTAGATAAAGCTATAGAAACGTTCGAAAAGTTAAAGAAGCTAGATATTAATAATAAGGATGTCGGTATAAAAATAGGGTTGATCTATCTTGAGCAAAAGAAATATGAAGAGGCTATAAAAGAATTTAATCTTATCCTGGGTGTTGATCCTAATTTTCATAAGGCTAGATATTATTTGGCTGCTACTTACGAAGAAAAAGGAGAACTGGAAAGAGCAATCGAGGAGTTTAAAAAGGTACCTTTGGATTCAGAACTTTTTCCTGATTCACAGATCAACATAGGGTATATCCTTGAAGAAAAACAAAAGAATTCCAAAAAAGCTGTCGAAGTTATTAAAGAAGCCATTGAAAAAAAAGGGGGCAACGTTAAATTATATGAGTTCCTGGCATCCCTGTTTGAAAAGGGCCATGATTATAAAAACAGTATTGATGCATTAAAGAAGGCATTGGAATTGAAACCAGATGATATAAATCTCCACTATAACCTTGGCATTCTTTATGATAAAGCTGGAAACATTGAAAAAGGCATAGAGGAGATGAGAGAAGTCTTAAAACTGGATCCTAAAAATGCCAATGCTTTAAACTATATTGGATACAACTATGCTGATAAAGGTATAAATCTAGACGAGGCAGAAGAATTAATAAAGAAGGCATTAGAGATAAAACCTGAAGACGGCTATATTACAGACAGCCTTGGTTGGGTTTATTATAAAAAAGGGAAAATTGATGAAGCCATTAAAGAGTTGGAGAAAGCTATTAAGTTAGTACCTAAAGATCCAATAATTGCTGAACATCTCGGCGATGCGTACCTTAAAAATAGTAAAAAAGATAGGGCATTGGCTATGTATGAAAAGGCCCTGAAGTTAGATTTAAATAAGAAACTATTGAAAGAAAAGATTAAGGCGCTAAAGGAAAGCAAATAATAGGGATAAAAACAAATTTGATGGTCTCGTAAAAAGCCATGTTTTGTCATTCCGAGGAGCGCAAGCAACGAGGAATCTTTAATAATATCAGATTTCTCGTCCACCAGAGGCGGACTCGAAATGACATAGGAATCGGTTTTCGATTTTTTACGAACACATCAAATTTAAATCCCGAAAAGGTGGATTTTTAATATATTCAAAACTATCTTCAAGTTCAGTATTCTTCTCATCTTTTCTGTCTCTATTTTGACTGGCTGTACCGGTCTGAGACATTCCAGATTCCCAGTTAAACCATTAAGCTCTCCAGATGATATACTAAAAAAAATAGCGATCAGGGAAAGGGAGATTAAAGATTTAAAAGGAATAGCAAAGGTAACAATAACGAATGCAGATAAAAATTATCATCTTAAAGAGGTTATTATTGTTCAAAAACCATCATCATTGCGGATGGAAACATTGGGGTTCTTTGGTCAGCCATTGTTTTTTTTAACAGCAAAAGACAACCATCTGTCCATTTTATCTCTGTCAGAGAATAAGCTTTATAAGGGCGAACTTACTCCAGAGAATCTCTCAATTGTATTTCCCCTGTATTTAAAATCAAAAGACCTGTTTTCTATACTGCTGGGTAGTACCCCGTTGATTGATCATATTGATATGGACATTGGAATTGTTCAAGAAGAGAATCTCTACCTTGTGAGGGCTTTCCAACAGGGAGGGATTACAAGGCAATCTATATGGGTTGAGCCTCTAAATTTTTCTATAATCAAAAGCGAGATCTACGATTCGTCAGGGAATTCTCTTCTAAAAGTTAAGTTCGACAACTATAAGACGATAAATGGTCTCTTGTTTCCTATGTCTACCACTATTTTATTACCTTCAGGCAGGGGCACGATGCGCCATGCCCCTACTAAAATAGAGATCGATTACAGTGACCTGGAAATAAATACTGGTATAAACCGGAACAGTTTTGATCTGGATGCTCCACCGGGTGTAACGATAGTCTATCTGGACTAAATAGATGAACAGTATTGGCTCCGTTTTAGAAGAGACTCTGAGAAAGCTGAAATATAACACCAAATTAAAAGAACACCTTGTTTTGGAAGTTTGGGATGAGGTAGTCGGAGAATATGTTGCAAAACAAACTCAACCAAAGAGCATCAAGGATAACAAACTTTTCGTGAGGGTCTCAACACTTGTCTGGATACGCCAGTTAGAATCTCTGAAACAAATGATAATAGAACGCTTGAATAGAAGAGTAGAAAAAGGAGTGGTAAAAGATATACAGTTCAGCCTCGGTGAAATTCTTAACCCCAAAGGTCTAAAGGCTATGGTTAGCTATAAAAAACGGTTAGATATAGAGGTAGATAATCCGTCAGAGGCGGATCTGGAAAGCATAAAGAAGGATTTAATTCATATAAGAGACCCTGAAACCCGGGATATTCTTTTGCGCACAATGATTAAGGATGCTAAACTTCGAAGCTCTCGGGAGGATCAGAAATTGGAATCCCATTCAGATCATGAGTAAAAAGGGGTTCCAGTATTTTTAACCCCGCACCCCTACCCTTGGAGGCCTCTACCAGAACAAGCTTTCCTTGAGACTTTATGTTAGGGTAGACAATCTGTAATTTTTTAGGTTCAAGTACAGTTTCCCTGAGATTGTACATCAGGTCTCCAAGTCTGACAACAGGAAAGATAAGATACACTTTACCTTTTGGTTTTACTAAGTATCTTGCAATTGTTAATGTATCCTGTAAAGAGCATTTGATCTCATGCCGGGCTATGGCTTTTTGATAATCCGGGTTAATCCTTCCAGAATTTACCTTTCGATAAGGTGGATTGCTGAACACTATATCGAAAGACTCTGCCTTAAATAATTCCTTTAGATTGTTTATATTTTCATGGATGATTGTAACCCTTTTGGAAAGATCGTTTAACCCCACACTTCTGTTTGCCATTTCAGCCATATCCTTCTGAATTTCAACCCCTACTATCCTATTAATTTTGGTTTTGTGAGCTAATAAAATGGGTATTATGCCACATCCGGTACCCAGATCGATGATAGATTCAACTTTAGGGACACCAACAAAATTTGCAAGGAGTATAGCATCGATAGAAAATCGGTATCCGCCTCTTTTTTGAATGATCTTTAAATCTCCATCAAGCAAATCATCAAGGGTTTCGTCATCTTTGATAACTTGATAAGGTTTTTGCATGACAGGCCCTTAAAAAAGGCAGGTATTAATCAGGCATTACCCCCAGGAGACTGTTAATTACCAATCCAGAAGGAAGTTTCGGGTAAAAAAAAGTAGATTTTTGAGGCATCCTTACTCGTTCGCAGGCAGCTTCATTAACCTGTCCAACCCTGGTTGGGTTCATCAAAAAAACCAGCTGATATTTGTCCTTTTTAACTAATTCTATAGCTTCATCACCGTCTTCAATGAAATCAACATTTTTCTGATTTTCCATATTTCGATCGCTAATACCCAAAATACCATTTAGGATAAATGCCTGCAGGATGTTAACGTCCAGCCCTCTAAGAACAGGTATAATCTTATCCATAACCCGTGAATTCAAAAGGTCTTCATTTTTCATGGTTAAAAGACTGAAGTAATTTGTGTCTTTCACATAAACACCAAAGGTGTGCTTTGATTGTCCACGCTTTTCCAGTTCTGCAAATAACTCTCCTCTAATCCACAAATCGTTGCTGCCGTTAAACACAAAATCCTCCACATGGAAATATTCTTCAGCCTTCTTGTAGAAAAGGTCCAGATTAAAATCATTTAGGTTATACACAAGACGGTGAGTGGGTAGAATTACTAACCCGTCATCATCCATATTTGACAGGTACATCATTACATAGTTGTAAGCCTCGTTACCGTTAAATCTCCTGTTTTTCTCTCTCATTTGAATAGAATAATTGAGGGCAGTTTCGTACCTATGGTGGCCATCAGCGATAAATAAGGGCAACTCTTTTATTGCATCGGTTATCTTATGTATAATCTCTTTATCATGTATTTTCCATAACTGATGTCTTGTTTTTTTGTCATCAAAGAAATCGATAAATGGAGAAACAGGCTGTCTTCTTTCAATAATCCTATCTATCTTTTTTTCAGGATCAGAATACAGAGAGAATATCGGGCTCAGGTTTGCATTGCAGGATTCCATCAATTTTAGTCTGTCGGCTTTGGGGCCTGTCATAGTCTTTTCATGAGGCAGCACCACCCCACTGCTAAAATCCTCCAGCTTTACAAGTGCGATAAAACCCGTTCTTGTCCTTCTTTGTTCCTTCCTTAAGGTAAATTCTTGTTGATAATAATATATGGATGGAAGATCATCCCTCACCAGAATGTTCTCTTCCTGCCATGTTTTTAAGTAATCAGCAGACCTGGTATATTTATCTGTCCTATCATTATCTCCGGGAAGGTCTTTCCCTAAATCCAAACGAATTATATTGTTAGGATGCCTCTGATAGTATTTTTCCTGTTCTTCTTTTGTAATAACATCATAGGGAGGAGTAACAATCAGTGATACATCGCCTATCTTTTCCTGATTATAGAAGATCCCTCTGAATGGTGCTAAGATCGCCATAGATATTCTGTTCCCTTCTTCATTATTGCTCATTTCGAGGATTCCAGTACCTGAGAGCAATAAAGAAAAGATTTTCCCTTGATCACTTGACCCCTTTCCACCTCTGGCGGACTTGAACCCTCAAGTCATCCCGACAAATCGGGATGGTAGTTGACTTCAACTATCTCTGTTCCAAATAATACCTAATGCCATCAACGGGGATAAAGTATTTACCCCTTGCCTCATCATGGGCTACATATTTCGCCAACTCGTAGTAAGCAGGTCTGTTAAACCTGGCGTCGAACCTTTTATCCTTCACTCTACAGTATAAAACGTTATCTCTGCCGATCCAAAGGGTATCTAACCGTAAGGGTTCTTCACTTCCATCATTCAGGACTACTTTGAAAATATCCTGAAAGTCCACTTTCTTTACGACAAAGGGGGTATCTTCAACATCAAGATAACACTTCTCGTTATTTATGTGAAGCAGGTATCTTCCGCCAGACTCCTTTATAAGGTGTTTATTGAAATAAAGATAGATGTCTCTGCGTATAACCTGGGCCCCCTTATAATACCAGTTTCCCTCTTTATCGATCCTGATATTACAGGGGGGAATCTCTCTCATATTAATTTAAATATCTCCTTTAATAATAATTAGTTATACCAAAATGCTAAAGTGACTTCTATCATTATTTACTGCATTTAGTAGGGCATTATCATGCAAAATATTCCCCCTATTTCAACCTCCAAACGGTATGATAATGGGATAATTTTGTCAAGAAAAAATGAGTTTATTACAACGGTTAATTCGTCAGGAAAACCCTTGACAGCGGTTGGCTCTCTGATATATTTTTAGGTATAAACCATTTAGTCATTGAATGGAGGGTAATATGGATCTAAAAAAGGTAAAGATAGACATACCAGAAGGGTGCAATGTAGTCCTGGGACAAACCCATTTTATCAAAACAACCGAGGACCTTTATGAGGTAATGGTAAACACAGTGCCATCGGCCAGGTTTGGGATAGCCTTCTCAGAGGCCTCTGGCCCCTGCCTGATAAGGTCAGAAGGAAACGATGAGCTACTTAAAAAAACTGCTCTGGAGATCTCCGCTAAGATTGATTGCGGGCACACCTTTACAGTGGTAATGAAAGACGCCTATCCTATCAATGTCCTCAATGCTATTAAGATGTGCCCGGAGGTCTGTTCTATCCACTGTGCCACAGCCAACCCCATAGAGGTAATAGTCATAGAAACCGGGCAAGGAAGAGGTATAATGGGGGTAATAGATGGCTTTAAATCAAAAGGTGCGGAAGGAGATGCCGATAAATCGGCAAGGAAAGAACTCCTGAGAAAGATTGGGTATAAACTGTAGGGGTTGTAACTATTCAGGTAGGCAGAAAGGGAAAATAGGCAAGATAACTTTGTGCCTCTGTGCCTTTGCCCCTATGAACCTGAGTATTTTCACTCCCATTCACCGACTAATATGAAAGGTGCCCAGAAGAAAGGGTGAGTGGTGCTGGTTTGAACTTTCTTGCCACGTTCTACTATCTCCACGCCACGGCTTAAATCATCTGATATTAAATTTTGATTTTTTAATTCCAGTTTAGCCAATCTGAGAGCTTCTTCCTTGGACTTTCCGTTTTTAAGGTGTGTATAGAAGCTCTTCATTAAGACTGATGTGGAATTAGATTCCACGCTCCAAAGACTAACGATGACCGATTTGGATCCTGCAAGTATGAATGCACGGCTTAGCCCTATGACACCCTCCCCGGCAATTTCTTTTCCAAGCGCCGTCTTGCATGCCGATAGTACAACAGCATCGGCATTCAGTTTTAATTCCAGAATTTCACTCATTTTAAGGAACCCGTCATCAGGATTGCGGTTTCCCGGCTGAGTAAGGACCAGCGCAGGCTCCAGGATATAAGGAATATCACCGCTCAAAAGACCGTGGGTAGCAAAATGGATAAATCGGTAACTGCCAAGATCGGCTTTTAAAAGTTCACTTTTTGAGGCGTCCATATCGAGCTTGATGTTGGAGTCATTCATTTGGTATCCGAAGAGTGTGGCGATTTTTAAGACTTCATCCCGGGTCTCTGGCAGGCGGGGCAAAGAGAAGCCGCTACGGAGCAGGGTACTGCGTAAAACAATGCTGGGAGTCTGATAAGCTGATGCCACGACTATGTTGTCGGACTTTCTCTTGGCGTAACGCACATCCGAATCCTCATAGACTGGATCACCCATTGCAAACAGAGGGCGGGAAAATTTGGGGCTCTCCTTGAACTGACGCATAGTCGCCATAACCGAGGCAGAGGGATAATAGCTTATCTTGTATTTTTCTCCCACGTATTGAATTGGATTTCCTGCTTTACCAGTCGTTAATGCCTCAAAGGGAAGCATGTTTAGCACCCCATCGGGGGTTATGATGATATTTTTGTCGGGGTCTATTCGGCTGAGAGCATCTTCAAACAACAGACGACCTAATGCCCGCCCCTTCTCTTGATCGTAAGCATCCAGTTGTCCCGGATTTTCAAGACCTCTCCGAAATTCCCTGACTTTCCGGATAAGTTCTTCCCGGCTTACAGCTATTTCGACAACCGAGGGTTGCTTACCTTTTTCTATGATCCAGAGATAGGTCTTTCCTGGATTAACCTTGTAAGCGAGAAGAATTTCGTTGCTGTGCAGCGGAATATTTCCGGCTATGACCGGCGCCGGATAGCGGATTGAAGCATAATCAGGATATTCTCTCCGTAATCTGTCAATCAGAGCATCCAGTTCGAGTTTTGATTTTTTCAGAACCTCCTGCTGTGCTTCCGACTGCCCCCCTTTTGATGACTGGATCGAATTAATGGCGTTGAGCAATCGCTCCTCCTGTTTGGCAAGTTCTCGGGGAATCCGATTGGCAAATGCACCCGTTCTGGCTTTGGAGAGCAGTTCTAAAAAAGACCGTGTTTTGGTGCTTTCTGCATAGAAGAATGCCACTTCCGAAGGGGTTAAGCCCATTTTGGTAAATCGTGGATCCGGTCGGACATCACCGGTTTCCGTTAACAGAATATCGATGGCATGTTCATAAGCGGCAATTTTATTGGCCAGGAAGAGTGATCTGAATTCCGTCGAACTCAGACTGCCTCTCAAGTCCTCAATGAATTTGATTGCGGTGTTGTAGTATAGCAACGCGTGATCATTGCGGTGCTGCTCTTCGTTTAACAGTCCCAGACCATAATTGGCGTACATCTGTTTTTCCGGGTATTGCAGATTCATGACGGCCAGGAGCCCTAACCCTTCCTTAAAAAACATGGCGGCTTCGTTGTATTTTTTCAAAGATACCAGACAGAAACCGATGTTGTTGAGGATGTCTACAATATCGGAAGTATTGTAACTTTTCCGGGCGAGTTCTAGGGCATGCTGATAATGGGTAATCGCTTCCTGATAACTCCCAAGGCCGAAAAGGGTCGTGCCCAGGGAAGAATAGACCAATTGTTTGAGCTTGTCATCCCTGTAGCTGCCGATGGTGGAAAGTGACCTGGTAAAGATATCCAGTGCCTGGGATAAACGGCCCTGCTGTGCGAGGTTTTCCCCCGTGCTGATTGCAATGAGCGGATGTACACCCTTTTGGGACTCACGACTATCCTGTAGGGCAGTCGCCAGAACCTCTTCTGCCTTTTCCGTATCCCCTATTTTTTTGTAGCACTCTGCCAGTCCAACCGTTGCCAGGACGATTCCCTCCGGGTACTGGCTGCCTTTAGCAGAGGATAACGATTGGTTATAATAGGACAGCGCCTTGTCGTATTCGTTCCGGTCAAGATATGCCTTGCCCATATGGCGGCAAACATCGGAGGTCTTTCCCCCATTATCGGAGTAAAACCTTAGCGCCTCGCGCATGGAGGACAGGAACTTGTCGAAAGAACCTTCGCGCAGGTAGTCCATGCCTTCCAGCATGAGGATATCCCCCTTGCTCTTCGTGGCGGTCATGAAGAGAGGGTGATAGTTGGCAAGACCTTCGGACTGAGTTAGCCCTCGAGTGAGGCCGCAACCGCTGGTGCAGAGGACCAGGAGAATCAACAGAGATTTTTTAACCCACATAGTTTGCCCCTATTTTAACTTGATAATTCTCTGTAGCTTGCTACAGGGTTTTTATAGTCATTCCTGCGAAAGCAGGAATCCAGAAAACTAAAAGACTGAATTCCGTGCCTATCTCGTACTCGATACGGGGTCAAGCACGGAATGACAGAATACAAAATAAGGAAAATTTATAATATTTTTGGACACCCCGCAGCTTGCTGCGGGGAGATTCATTTAATAAAGTTCATCAAGCTTCCGGGAAAATTCCTTCAGAAGGTTGTTTATAGCCTCGTTCACCGCATAACGCGCCATATCATAGTTCGTTTCCATCTTGAATTGATTGAACATGCTTCTGCTCCCATCAGCCTCGACGATGAAACTGTTCTGCTGTCTTCCGTCCCCGGCAAAGATTTCTGTCTCCAGTTCAATAGAGGCGGTATGAGAACCCATCCCGGTAAAAGGGGGGGAATACTTGAATGACTTAATGTGAGGAACAAAATAAAGATCGACATCGTGCATTTCATTTGCATCGCGGGCAATGGACACGTTCCCAAATTTGCTGGAGACAAGCCCGTATAACGCCTGGGACAGATTTTTACCGATTTCCATTTCCCCCTGTACCTTTGCCAGCAGATACACCTGGGTACCAGTCTTGAAAGCATATTTGTAATTGGTAAACTGGTCATTGAAAAGCAGTCCTGCTTTCAGGGAACTTCTCTTCACATTCTCCGTCGAGATTTTTGGCATAACCGAAATTTTCCGCATATCCATAGTACCACACCCAGAAATGAGTAACGTTGTGATACACAGAAAAAGAGAGAATTTTTTCATGGGAACCCCTTGTGTTTCTTTATAACGCATTGTTACATAATAACTAATAAAAAATATGAGATTTCCTCTGGTCTGTCAATTTAATTCATCTAATCCATAAAGTCAATAGCTGTCCTGTTACTCCCCATGGTTTTAAGGAACTTAAGTAAAACCGAGCAGGGAAGAGGCATAATGGGGGTAATAGATGGCTTTAAATCAAAAGGTGTGGAAGGAGATGCCGATAAATCGGCAAGGAAAGAACTTTTGAGAAAGATTGGGTATAAACTGTAGGCATATAGGGGCAAAGACGCAGAGTTGTGCCTCTGTGCCTTTGCCCCTATGAACCTGGTTTTACTTTCTAGATGCCAGCCTTAATAGAGAAAGAAAGCACTTCCTGTATTCCTTATTCGCAATTGCCCTGAAGCACTCTACCAATTCTCGTTCCTCTGATAAGAGATCGCCAGGGTCTTGACAGACAGATGGCTCTTCCCTGATATCTTTCAGGCTGGCACTTTCCTTTATCTCTTTTCTTGGCTTCTCATCTCTATCCTGAAAGAAAAAATCAACATTAACATCCAACGAGTTAGCGATCTTTTGCAACATCTCTGCATTAACCTTATTTATCCCCTTTTCATATTTCTGAATCTGCTGATAGGTTACCCCCACCATTTCACCCAGTTTTTCCTGGGACACATTTAACCCTTCTCTCCTGAGTTTGATCTTCATTCCTATGTATTTACTGTCTCTTATTGTATCCATAGCATATCCCCTTTAATAGGGATATGCTACAACCTTAAGTTACCAAACTCTACAAATCAAAGGTTGTATTTTTCTCTTGACATGCACAACTTATGGTTGTAAATTGGTAAAATCTTGCAGTTAAGGGAGGGGGCAAGAGCGAATTTTAAGTATTTTGATTATGAGAGAGTTGTGTGCCATTGAAGGCAGAAAAAGAAGAGAAAAATGGCAAATAGGACAAATAACCCCTCTGGGCTTTTGCTATGGGGAATTTTAATCGGTGTTGGACTATTTTCCCTCATTTACTGGTGGATTAGGACAATCACCTTTAGCGTTACAATAGGACTAAGTAATTGCGAGTTGCTCTGCTTCTGAAGCAAATGTAAAAGGGGTAAAAGTTTGGGTAAAAGGTGATAGACCCTAGCCTAAAAAGAAAGGTCATTTATATTTCAAATCATTAAAAATGGAGGTGTATCATGTTCAAAATTCGTCTGTTGTACCTTTATAGTTCCACTGTTTCTCTTGGTCAGTTGTCAAACAAGCATCCCGATTGCGGTACAGAAGGATAAACTGGTCAAGCCAATGTCTCCAGCAGTGAACACGAATTTAACCTTACTGTCCAGGGCCAAAAACATGCGAAGTCAGGACAGAAATCAGGTTGGCCGACATACCATCACCGTGTTAATGATTCCAGGCTTTAGGGTCATGTCGGGACGCGAAGATCTCGAAGAGGCCATTGTCAACCGTACGTTGGAGACATTGACATCATTAGGATTCAAGGTTAACTTGATTGACAAACTGGAACAGTCCAAGGAACCTGTCCTCGTCATTCAGATTGATAGCCTAAAAAATTACCTATTCAGCTGGCTTTATCCTATTGGGATTACCTGGGGAAATATGAGATTGAGCCTGCACATGATGTCTCGGATGCCGGAGAGTTGTGGAAAGCCAATCTAGCAGGAGGCAGCGGGGTCATGCCGTCCCTTTTCTACATGAGCGGATTCACAACCCGTGTAAAAAACGATTTGACCGAAAATATGAATCAGCTTATTGAAGTCGTTTCTTCAAAGGAATTCCCAGAGCACCTCCAGAAAGCACATGCAGACAGCGACCGCGATAAGTAAACAGGCATGTTGAATCGGCAAGGGGGCATTGCAAAGACCTTGCCGAGGGAAACATCTAGCTCTGAGTAGCCATCATCCTGGAATACACCTGGGAATGTGCATAAAACCGCAATCCCGGTTTGAAGTAGAGGATTTGTTCCGAACCGGCGTTGTCCGGGGATATGAGTTCCTTTTTCTAGAATTGTTATAAGATTTACCGTTCAGGACATCGTTTCACTAAGGGGCAAGATGAAGCTGTTGATTTCAAAACATAGCGTAGTAATAGTGATATCGATAAGGGTCATGGCGGTATTGCCCATCGTCTTTCTTTCAGGCTGCATTTATATGATGGATGCGATGAATCCGCCCCGTGAAACATGGAAAGATCGGGAAAAGGCAAGGATCAGCGGATCCAAGTCTGCTACAGACGTCAGTATTTCCGATGTTGACACACCTCCAGTAATCCAAGTCAGTACCAGGAGTAACGCCTATGCTGTCGTAATCGGCATCGAAAATTACCGCCAAAAGCTACCGAAGGCTGATTTTGCAGTACATGATGCACGAACTATAACGGATTATCTTACAAAGGTCATGGGGTATCCTGAACAAAATGTGGTTACACTTGTAAATGATAATGCCGCAAAGAGTGATTTAGAAAAATACTTTGAAAAATGGCTCTCAAACAATGTTGAAAAAGATAGCAGAGTATTTGTTTACTATTCAGGCCACGGCGCACCGAACCCAAAAACAGGCGATGCCTATCTTGTGCCTTATGATGGAGACCCAGCTTTTATTGACCAGACTGGCTATTCTCTAAAAAGGCTTTACGATTCCCTTGGAAAACTTCAGGCGAAAGAGATTATTGTTGTACTTGATTCGTGTTTTTCAGGGGCAGGAGGAAGATCTGTTATCGCAAAAGGTTCAAGGCCATTGGTTATGACAATGGAAACTTTAGCAATCCCTTCAAAAATAGCAGTCCTCTCTGCTGCATCAGGCGACCAGATAAGCTCAGCATATAAAGAGAAAGGGCATGGATTATTTACCTATTTCATGCTTAAAGGTATAAAGGGCGAGGGCGATACAAATGGAGATGGAAAAGTAGAAATCGGAGAATTGTTTGAATATATCAAACCAAATGTGGAAAAGATTGCAAGAAAAATTTACAACAACGAACAGGCGCCACAATTGATTATGCCAAAGGAAAAACAGAGAATGCTTTTAACAGATGGCATGAGATGAAAAAAATTTTCTTTTCTCCCCATCCCTCATTCTCTTGCAGGAGAAACTCATAAGATGAAGCTGGTCAATTGAGAACAAATTTTTCATTCTCCCCTTGCTCCAATCGGGGAGAATGCGGCGCTTAACTGCCGCATTATTTAACCTCCTGAAGAAGGCCGTATCTTTTTCAAGTTGGGATACGTACGGCCTTTTATTTTTTCCCTACAACATCGCACTTTATTATAAAAACCCTATTCTTAAGGGATAAGTTGGAAATGGTAGTTTTTAAGCTCATGTGGTAGCTACTTTTTCAAGTGGCAGGTTTTCATCCTCCTTTTAGCATGGCGGTCATACCTTATGGACTTCATAAATATTCTCTCAAAGATTAAGCTGGCCTTCGATATCCCTGAACTTTTCCTCAAGATATCTTACTCTGCTTTCAAGGTCTTTAAACCTTTTTTCTAACTCTGCATATGAAAAACGTATAAGGGCCGATAGTTCTTTTTCAACTCGCACGATTTCTTCCCGGTTTTTTATGATTTCGCCTCTTAAAACATCATGCCCTTTTAATACAAGTTGGAATTTCGAATCAATGTTTTCGAGGAGAGTCTCAAAATGATTTCTCTCCATATTTCACCCCTCTCGACCTTTCTGCCTTTCCATGATGGACGATAACAACTTATGAATTAACTCCTTTTGATTCACGTACACCTTTATGGCATCCCATCTGAAATTGAGATATTTGTGAGCTAGCCAATTCCGCTGCAAGGCTAGAGTAATTCTGAACTACCATCCTTGTTTATCCTATTATAGACTGATTTTATTAAAGCTTTCAGAAAATGTCAAGCTACATTCAACAGCTACATTCAACCTTGAATGCAACAAAAGAGGAAGCTTCGGCTTTCCTCCAAATTAGTAAAGTAAATCCCTGCCCTTCCTTTTCAAAAGAAATCGGGTACATCTGCCCTATACCACATTTTCCTATATCATTACCTATTCCACTTGACAAACCTACCTTTTTCTATATACTAAATTTTTAAAAAGCTTGAGCGTAAGAAATGAATAAAAGGAAACAGATTAAATATATTCATGAAGGGC
This sequence comes from Thermodesulfobacteriota bacterium, assembly GCA_040757775.1. Taxonomy (NCBI): domain Bacteria; kingdom Pseudomonadati; phylum Thermodesulfobacteriota; species Thermodesulfobacteriota bacterium. Next base: position 35,758 of record JBFLWQ010000011.1, on the reverse strand, counting down.
ATTATGTTGCAGAAGTTGATGTCGAACTGATTGATGCAGAGGAAAGCTGGTCACCATATTTAACAATTGATGAAGCTCTGAAACTTGATGATGTCAGAGCTTCATTACGGAGAGGAGACCTGAAAACTGCATCACGCTCCGCGCGTATCTACAGGATGCCCCCTATTGCTTAGATAAGAGGGGAAAGAGAAAGGGGACGTTGTCCAAAATTATCACTTTTTCTCCTCATTTTTCACTCTCCGAGGAGAAACTCATCTAACATCACATAAAGAACTCTATTCTTAAGGAATAAGTTGGAGATGGTAGTTTTCCAGCAAATAATACCTCCCAGCAATTTTGTATTGACAATAGGTAAGCCCTCATTCACAATAGATATCAAAACAGAGTAGAAGTTTTTTCTATAGGAGGATCAAGAATGCAAAAAAATAGAGTGGAAGAGTGGAAGAAAGGTTTTGAAGCCTCTTTGAAAAAAAGTCCTGATGGGGAGAAAGAGTTAAAAACGCTCTCAGGAATCCCAATAAAATGCATTTATACCTCAGAGGATTTAAAAGAATTTGATGACGATTGTGAACTGGGATTACCTGGTGAGTACCCTTATACAAGAGGCATATACCATTCTATGTACAGAGGTCAAACATGGACAAAAAGGTTTTTGGTAGGGCATCAAAGTCCGGAAACATTTAATGCAAGGCAAAAGGAGATGCTTAATGCGGGACAGAGCGGTATTAATTTTACGCCGTGTAATTCATACTGGAGGGGATATGACTCCGATGCGGTTGATAAGACTTTATTGGGAAGGTGTGGAACGACTATAGACTCATTAAAAGATGTAGAGATCGCCTTTGACGGCATTACTCTCGATCAAATAAGTCTGGGTATGAACGACTTTGCACCATTTATGATGGTGGCATCGATTATAGCTCTGGCTGAGGAAAAGCATATCCCTGCTTCTTGCCTTCAGGGTACGACCAACCAGAGCGATTTTATATCTCATTATGTCAGCTGTAATCAGCCCATCAGGTTTGGAATGGATGGTCATTTAAAGATAATGATCGACCATGTAAAATATTGTACGAAACATATGCCGAAATGGCATCCAGTAAGCGTCATAGGAAAGCATTACCGAGAATCGGGAGCAACCCCTGTTCAGTCTATGGCTTTTGCTTTGGCATCTGCAATATTCTATGTTGATACATTCATAAAAGCCGGACTAAGAGTAGATGATTTTGCCCCCAGATTTTCCTTTTTTTTCGATGCAAGTGGTGACTTATTCGAGGAGGTTGCCAAGTTTCGTGCTGCAAGGAGGATGTGGGCAAAGGTTATGAAAGAAAGATTTGGGGCAGAGAATCCTAAATCCTGTATCTTAAGATTTCATGTACAGACATCCGGTACAGAATTAGCCCGGCAACAACCCATAAATAATGTTGTGAGGGCATCTCTTCACACCTTGTCAGCCATACTTGGGGGAGCACAGTCCATCCATACAAATGCATACGATGAACCCCTCTGGATTCCTACCAGCAGGTCGCAGCGCATAGCTATTATGACGCAAAACATAATTGCAGAGGAGACTGGTGTGGCAAATGTTATCGATCCTCTGGGCGGGTCTTATTATGTGGAATCATTGACAAATAAAGTTGAGGAAATAGCATGGGATTATATAGATATAATCGAAAAAAGGGGGGGGATGTTTAAGGCAACAAAAGAGGGTTTTATCCAAAAAGAGATAGATAAGATATCTTATGAATACCAGAAGGAAGTGGATAGTGGAGAAAAGATAGTGGTCGGACTGAATAAGTACGTTGTGAAAGATGAGGAGGAACCCCCGGAGCAAGTCAAGGTGGATCCTGAGTTAATAGAAAAACAGATAAATCGTACAAAGAACTTGAAGAAGAACCGAAATCAAAAAAAGGCTGCTGAGGCATTGAAGAGGATTCGAGAAGCGGCTACGGATCCTCAAAAGAATGTATTCGAGGCGGTAATTGATGCAGTTAAGGCAGATGTGACGAATGGAGAGATGGTTGGAGAATTGAGAGATGTGTACGGATTTGGCAGGCCATTATTGATTTAAACTGTTAAAGGGATTTGACAAAGGAAAACTATTCAAGTATAACTACAATCCTGTTCGGAAGATTAAACAATTAAAGGGGGTGAATAGATGTAACATAACACTGTAACAGGTTTTTTTTGAATGTTGTGATTAATCACGCAGTCTACCTGACGAGGAGGTTCAAGATGATGAGGAAAAGTAAAACATGCTTAGTGGTTGCGTTCACTTTGATTTTTCTGATAGGTTCAAGTAATTTGCTTTCTGCTGTGGATGTAAGAGGAGTTTCAGGAAATCAGATCAGTATCGGTTTAATAGCTGACCAGACAGGACCGGCAGCTCAGTTAATGATGCCTTATACAGCTGGTGCCAGAGCGTATTTCAGGCATATAAACGATACAGGTGGTATAAATGGCAATAAGATTAGGCTTACCGTCGAAGATGACCGCTACTCTATTCCAATGGCAGTAGCAGCCTTCAAAAAGCTGGTTTTCAAAGACAGAGTACTTGCAATCCTTGGGTGTGGGGGTACAGGTCAAAATACCGCTTTGTTCTCACAGATAGAGAAAAACAAGGTCCCTGTAATCAGTCTGAGTTGGTCCTGGACCATGACCGATCCAGTGCAACGATACGTGTTTACAGCAATTAATGACAACAAAGATGAGATCAAAGTAATGATGGATTATATTGTAAAGATCAGGAAGGCAAAGGACGCACGCATTGCCTTTGTTGGTCCTGACGTTGAATACGCAAAATCGGGCTACAGGGTCCTGGAAGAAAAGGCGAAAGAGTACAATGTTGCTCTCGTGGGCAGAGAGATTCTGGCTATGGATGCCCTGGATGCAACTACCCAAATTCTCACCTTAAGGAAACAAAATGTTACCCATCTTATAGCTATTACGGTCGACGGACCAACCCTTGTTTTACTGAGGAGTGCCAAAAGGTTGAACTACTGGCCCATGTTCTTCAATACCTTTCATGCTATCGGAGATGGAATCGCACAAACTGCTGGGGATACAGCAAAGAACCTGTACAGCTCGGCGCCGATTGCTTCATGGTTTGATGATACTAAAGGTATGGCTGAGTTGAGGAAAATAGTTTTGAAGGATGATCCAAAGATAGGACCTGTCCACAGGTATTTTATAAAAGCCTGGGTTACTTCAAGGATAGCTCACGAGGCGATAAAAAGGGCTGGAAAGGAATTGTCACCTGATTCGTTTGTGGATACATTAGAAACTATCAAAAACCTGGATATGAAAGGTCTAACCGGACCTGTAAGCTATAGTCCTACAAATCATAAGGGTAACAGTTATTCAAGGATGGACAAGGCTGACTTAAAGAAAGGTTATTTTGTTCCTCTAACAGATTGGATAGAAGCCAAATAGAATAATGTTTATATAGAGTTTCCTGCAAAACTTAATTTCTAAAATCTAACTGATATGGCTGTCACTCCCCTCTACGCGGGAGTGACAGCCGACAAGATACTTCACTTCCTTACTCAATCCCCCTAGATTTCAAAAAAACGATACCTTTCAGGAGATCCTCTCTACTCATAGCATAAACAGCGCACTTAAGTGCGCTGTTTATGGGGACATTCCAGTAGTCAGGATTTTTGAATTGCAGTAAGGGATTGAGTATGATATAAACATCTAATAACTTTATGTTAAGGGGGAAATATGGAAAAGGATATTGAAAAATTGACTGTTCCAGAATTACGAGAAGAGGCAAAGAAGTATCCAGAAATAACCGGTGTTAGTGCAATGAAAAAAGCTGAACTGATTGAAGCCATTAGAAAAGTCTCAGGAAAACCCAAGAAGAATAAAAAATCAACAAAAGAAAAACCTTTAAAATCAAAGACAGACATAAAGAGAGAGTTAAGAAGTCTTAAACCTCAGAAACAAAAGGCTTTAGAAAACAGGGATAAAAAAGCATTAAAGAGTCTTAAAAACAGGATAAAAAAACTGAAGAGAATGACAAAAAGACTGGGAAATACAATCAGCAGGAGTTCTTAGATGAAGACGAAATTGATCTTTGTAACAGGGGGAGTGCTCTCATCTTTGGGAAAGGGTTTAGCATCAGCTTCAATTGGGGCATTGCTGGAATGCAGGGGATTAAGGGTTGCTATTCAGAAACTCGATCCTTACATAAATGTAGACCCCGGCACTATGAATCCTTTTCAGCACGGTGAAGTATTTGTAACTGATGACGGTACTGAGACTGATTTGGACCTAGGCCACTATGAAAGATTTACCACCGCCAAATTGAGCAAAAAGAATAATTTCACTACTGGACAGATATATGATTCTGTGATTTCTAAAGAGAGAAGGGGAGATTATCTTGGCAAGACAGTACAGGTAATACCGCACATTACTGATGAAATAAAGGAAAACATATTGAAAGTTGCCAATGACGTTGATGTCGCTATTATCGAGATAGGAGGCACGGTAGGAGACATTGAGAGCCTCCCATTTATGGAGGCAATAAGGCAATTCAAAACCGACCTGGGGAGGGATAACGTCCTCTACATTCACCTGACCCTGGTTCCTTTTATCCCTACCGCTGGTCAATTAAAGACCAAACCAACTCAGCACAGCGTAAAGATGTTACAGGAAATAGGTATTCAACCAGATATTCTCCTCTGTCGTACCGATCGACTTCTACCCCCTGAGATAAAATCTAAGATAGCCCTATTCTGTAATGTGGATAAGGATGCAGTAATTACTGCTAAAGATGTGGACAGTATCTATGAGGTGCCTGTGGTTTTCCATAGTGAAGGATTAGATGAGAAAGTCGTTGAGATGCTTCATATGTGGACCAGAGCGCCAGTTTTAGATGAATGGGAAGCAATGGTTAAAAAGATAAAAGATCCCAAACAGCAAACAGAGATTGCTATAGTGGGGAAATACGTGAGTCTGAAAGATTCCTATAAGAGTTTAAACGAAGCCCTTGTCCACGGAGGAATTGCCAATGATTGCAAGGTAAACCTGAAATATGTGGATTCAGAAGATATAGAAAAAGAGACCCCGGATAAACTTTTGGTCAATGTACGTGGAATTCTGGTGCCAGGTGGGTTTGGTGATCGAGGGATTGAAGGGAAAATTAAGGCTATTAGATACGCCAGAGAGCATAATATCCCATTTTTTGGAATCTGTCTGGGTATGCAACTGGCTGCAGTTGAGTTTGCAAGAAACGTCTGTGGATTGAAGGGGGCACATAGCTCAGAGTTTGATAAGGACACTCCTTACCCAGTAATAGGTCTGTTGAAAGAGTGGATTGACTATAAGGACAATACAATCCAGCAAAGAGATGAAAATACGGATTTAGGCGGTACAATGAGATTAGGAGCCTACCCCTGTAGATTAACGAAGGGTAGCTTTGCCTATAGAGCGTATCAGCAGGAACTCATTTCTGAAAGGCATAGACATAGATATGAATTCAATAACAAATATAGAGAAGATTTGGTTAAAAAAGGGCTAAGGACAAGTGGTGTTTCTCCTAATGGAGAACTTGTTGAGATAATAGAAATCGAGTCTCATCCCTGGTTTTTGGGCTGCCAATTTCATCCGGAGTTCAAATCACGTCCTATGACCCCACATCCTCTATTCAGGGAATTTATTAAGGCATCTCTTTCGTCAGATAAATCTAAAGATATGGTTCACAGTTAACAGTTGACAGTTCACAGTTCACAGTGACCCCTGAAACGGTACTATAAGGAAGGCCGGGATTGACAAAGGTAATTAACATCAAGACCCCCCTCGGTGGGGATATTATCAAAATAGGCGGCGGCAATCCTTTAGTTTTAATCGCAGGGCCCTGTGTAATCGAGGGTCATAAGAAGACAATACGCACAGCAGAACGGCTAAAAGATATAGCTTCTGAATCATCTATTTCATTGATATTCAAGTCTTCTTATGATAAAGCAAACAGGACTTCCCTTCATTCTTACCGCGGCCCTGGTATCTCAGAAGGTCTGAGTATACTCAACGAGGTCAAGATGAAAGTGGGGATTCCTGTATTATCTGACATACATCGCTTTGAAGAGATCGATCAGGCTGCACAGGTTCTTGATGTTCTTCAGGTACCTGCCTTTCTCTGCCGGCAGACAGATTTCGTTATCGATACTGCCAAAACCGGAAAGGTAATAAACCTAAAAAAGGGACAGTTCCTGGCCCCTTGGGATATGAAGAATATTATTGAAAAGGTAGAATCAGTTGGCAATGAAAAGATACTACTAACCGAAAGGGGGACTTCATTCGGGTATAATAACCTTGTAGTCGATATGCGTTCTCTATTTATTATGAGAGGTTTTGGATACCCTGTGGTTTTCGATGCTACTCACAGTATCCAGCTACCAGGAGGAAAAGGTACAGCTTCTGATGGACAGAGAGAGTTTGTCCCTAATATCTCCATGGCTGCTGTTGCAGTCGGGATAGATGCTATATTTATGGAAGTTCACGAGAATCCTGATCGTGCGTTATGCGACGGTCCCAATTCGATAAGCCTGGATTCTCTGCCCGCATTGCTAGTCCAAATTAGGAAGATCGACAATATTGTTAAAGGGCACTGATACCATAAAAATAGAAGATTCAAGAGCCAGAAGTCAGAATCAAAAACACCCCCCTTCCTTCGTCATTCCGGCGAAAGCCGGAACCAGGAACCAGTTGAAAACACTAGATTCCGCGCCTGCCCCGTACTCGATACGGGGTCAGGCACGGAATGACAGGAAGGTAATTTAGTTGAAAGGAAGGGCTAAAAAAATCAAGGAAAATAGAATTGAAGATAGAATAATTGAGAAGGCAAAGGCAATAAAACTTGTTATCCTGGATGTGGATGGGGTTTTGACCGACGGCAGAATAATCTATGATGATAAAGGTGGGGAGTTAAAATGTTTTGATGTCAAAGACGGACATGGTATAAAGCTGTTAAAGCGGGCAGGGATTGAGGTAGGGATTATCAGCGGAAGAGAATCCAGGGCTGTCGGGTATCGTGCTAGAGATTTAGATATTTCTATTTTGCATCAAAGAATATTTGATAAAGTAAAAGTATATGAAAAAATACTAAAAGAAAAAGGGTTGGCTGATAACCAGGTATGTTTCATAGGTGACGATCTGGTTGATATACCTTTGTTGAAAAGAGTCGGTTTTTCTGTGGCAGTGGTTGATGGATCTGAATATTTGAAAAAGGTGGTTGATTATGTTACAGTAAAGAATGGTGGAAACGGAGCAGTCAGAGAGGTATGTGAATTGATCTTGAAAGCCCAGGATAAATGGAATATGCTTACAGAAAATTACTTTGGAGATACCTAATCTAAATTCCATAGATGAAAAAGACAAAGTTTATCGTTATCTCATTGATTATCTTAGCAACCCTCGCTGTTATAAAAATATTTATAAATAACTATGCGGGGCATTGGAATCAAGTAGAAACAATAGATTCGGTTACAAGTAAAGCTGATGTGACTATTAAGAACATCCATTACATAAAAACCAACCGTGGTGTCAAAGAATGGGAAATTAAAGCAAGTTCAGGGCAGTACTTCAAAAACAAAGATATGGGAACCCTTAGGGATATCACGGTTAAAATATTCTTTAAAGATGCCAAACCTTTAACATTGACCGGAAATGAGGGAAAGGTTATAACCAATACCAGAGACATTGAAATATGGGGAAATGTGGTTGTAAGTTCCGACAATAGATATCAATTCCATACTCAGTCATTAAAATACAGCTCAAAAAAAAGGGAAATCTATACTCCAGATAAGATTGAGTTTACCGGTTATGGGATGGAACTCAGCGGGGTAGGAATGACCATTGATGTTGACAGAGGAAGGTTCTTTGTGTTAAATGATGTCTCAACAATAGTGAAAAATCTTAAGAGGGATTAATCCGCCTATGGCGGGCTGGTTGGGTTATTATGAAATTACAGGCCCCAAAAAAATGCTTGATTTTAACGATAGTTATAGCTTCAATACTGTCCTTTAATGTATATCTATCCATGGGTCTTGATACCTCCTCAGGACTGCATAAAGGAGACAAGTTTGAACTAAATGATAAGAACCAACCTATAGTAATCAATTCGGATCATCTTGAAGGAGACAATAAGAAAAACGTCGTAAAATTTACTGGGAATGTAGTTGCTAAAAGAGGAGAACTCACAATACGTTCGAAAAGTATATCTGTAATGTATGACAAGGCGAACAAGAAGGTGATGGAAATTGTGGCGGAGGGAGATGTAAGGATAAATCAGGGAAATAAAAAGGCCCGTGGGGAAAAGGCTGTGTTTATGAATTCTCAGGAAAAAATTATACTTACAGGAAATCCTAGAGTTTGGGAAGGAGACAATATAATAAAGGGGGAAAAGATAACTCTCTTTTTGGCCGAAGATAGGGGTGTGGTAGAAGGGAATAAAAATACAAGGGTAAACGCTACAATTAATATAGAGAAGGATGAAGGAGAAAAAAGATACTAAATGCGAACTCTATCGGCCAAAGGTCTAACAAAGGTATTTGGAGATAGAAAGGCTGTTGATGATATAACCCTGGAAATCAATACAGAAGAAGTTATCGGATTGTTGGGTCCCAACGGAGCTGGGAAGACAACTATCTTCTTTATGATGGTTGGCATAATTAAACCGGATCAGGGAAGGGTATTCCTGGATGACGAGGATATCACAGACTACCCTATCTATCTACGGGCAAGGAAAGGAATCAATTATCTTCCCCAGGAATCATCGATATTCCGTAAATTGACAGTAGAAGAGAATATTTTAGCAATTCTGGAAACGTTAAAGTTATCAAAAGAAGAAAAAAAAGAAAGGTTACATAAACTGTTAGATGAGTTAAACATAGCTTCTATCTCTAAGAATAAAGCTTATTCACTTTCTGGAGGAGAACGTAGGAGGGTAGAGATTAGCAGGGCACTTGTAACCTCTCCTGCTTTTATTCTACTTGATGAACCCTTTGCCGGAATAGACCCTATAGCAGTTATTGATATTCAAAATATCATAAGACAATTGAGATCTAGAGGCATAGGGGTTGTTATTTCCGATCATAATGTCCGGGAAACTCTAGGTGTTTGTGATAAAGCCTATATTATAGATCAGGGAAGAATCCTGGAATTTGGAAACCCTCAACAAATTACTGACAGTAAAAAGGCCCGAAAGATATACCTGGGTGAAAAGTTTAAATTATAAGTGTTTTAGACCGGATATATTATGGCTTTAGAAATTAAACAGAGCCTAAAACTGGCACAGCAGACAATTATGACACCGCAATTGCAGCAGTCAATAAAACTGCTGCAGCTCTCAAGATTAGAATTGAAGGATCTTATTCAAAAGGAGATTGTAGAAAATCCAGTATTGGAAGAAATTCAAGATTTTTCTGATGGGGACAATTCCAACAAAAGTGACGGGATAAGAGAACTCGAACCCGATAAAACAAAAGAAGTAACATTTGATAATCAAGACACAAACATGGGTATTAAGTGGGAAAACTATATAGGTGGTTTTATTCCAGACAGTTCTGGTTCCGGCATTGAAGACGATGAGAAACTCTCATTAGAGAACAGACTAACGAAAAAAATGACCCTTTATGATCATCTGACGTTGCAGCTCCGTCTCTCAAATTTTACTAAAACAGAAGAGCTAATAGGCAGCTTGATCATTGGGAATATAGATGACGATGGCTACCTTCGGGTTAGCTTAGCCGATATTGCTGAGACCACCGAGGTAGATGAATCTGTGGTTGAGAGTGTCTTAAGGCAGATTCAAGAATTTGACCCTCTGGGTGTTGGAGCCAGAGATCTCAAAGAGTGTTTACTTATTCAAGCAAAACACCGTATTGGAGATAGTCCTATTGTAGGAGAAATCTTAGCCAATCATATGCCTGAACTGGAAAATAAGAGGCTTCAAATAATCGCTAAAAAATTGGGGGTCTCTTTAGAAAAGGTTGTGGAGGCTGCAAGGTTAATTTCTGAATTGGGTCCCACCCCTGGCAGACATTTCAATGAGGAAGAAGCTCAATACATTACCCCTGATATATATGTCTACAATGTAGGAAATGAATTTTTTATAGTCCTGAACGAAGACGGTATGCCCAAATTGAGGATAAGTTCCTTTTATCGCAATGCCCTCTCCCAAGGAGACCTAACATCAAAAATAACAAAGGAATACATACAAGAAAAGATCCGTTCTGCGGTGTGGTTAATAAAGAGTATCCATCAGAGACAGAGAACCATACATAAGGTTATGAAAAGCATTATTAAATTTCAGCGGGATTTCTTTGAGAAAAATACAGGACACCTGAAACCTCTGGTTCTTAGAGACGTAGCTGAAGATATTGGTATGCATGAATCAACTATTAGCCGGGTTACAACAAATAAATATGTACACACCCCTCATGGAATCTTTGAGCTCAAATACTTTTTCAACAGTGGAATCGACTATTCAAGAGGAGAAAGTATAGCCTCTGAGAGCGTTAAAGATAAGATCAAGCAGATTATTCTTAATGAAAACCCCAAGAAACCTTATAGTGACCAGAAACTTGTTAATATTCTGAAGGAATTAAATATAAATATTGCGCGAAGAACAGTAACTAAATACCGTGAGGTGTTAAATATTTTACCTTCATCAAAGAGAAAAAGGTTTTTTTAGCAGGAGGAGTAAGAAATGCAGATAACTGTGACCTTTCGACATATGGATGCTGTTGAAGACTTTAAAAAGTACATTGAAGAAAAATTGGCTAAAGTAAAAAAATACATCGATAGACCCATTGAAGCGAATATTGTACTTTCAGTAGAAAAACACAGAAATATAGCGGAGATAAGTCTTGTTGCTAACAGGACAGTAATAAATGGTAAAGAGGAAACAGACAATATGTATTCTTCAATTGATCTGGTTATGGATAAAATTGAGAGACAGCTTCGTAAGTATAAAGAAAGGTTGAAAAAACATAAAACTATAAATCCTAATTTAGGGAATTTATCGGGTAGAATCAATGTGTTAACAGCAGACAGTCTTGAAGGGGGAGAGGAACCAAAGGTTATAAGAAGCGAAAACTTATCCATAAAGCCTATGTTTGTAGAAGAAGCAGCAATGCAATTAGAATCGTCGAATTACGGTTTCTGGGTTTTTACCAATGCTTCCTCAGAAAAGGTTAATGTGATTTATCGGAGAAAAGACGGAAATTATGGTTTAATTGAGCCTGAGTATTAATGCAAGTGCATCCGAAGAGGAAACTGATGAAGATTGCTGATATTTTAAGCGGAGATTTAATAATTCCTGAATTAACCTCTAAAAGCAAGAAGGAGGTTTTAGAGGAACTTGTTACTGTTATTGTCAAACAAAACAAACTAATAAATAAAGGAGAACTCTTAGATGTTCTCTTAGAAAGAGAAAAATTGGGAAGTACAGGTATCGGAGATGGTATAGCAATACCTCATGGGAAACTCAAAAATATTGACACCCTGTTAGCCTCTTTCGGAAAAAGTGTAGACGGAGTAGATTTCGACTCCATGGATGGGAAACCAACCCACCTTTTCTTTTTACTAGTTGCACCAGAAGATTCTGCGGGTATCCACTTGAAAGCATTGGCTAGAATTTCACGTCTGTTGAAAGACAACTCTTTCAAACAAGAACTAATGGAAGCTAAATTAAAAGATGACCTCTTTAACACTATTATCGAAAGGGATGAGAATTTTCAATGATGCGTGATGAGGTTAGGTCTCACCTTCAAATTAAATGAAGAACATCCGATTTGTCATTATAACTGGTCTCTCAGGCTCAGGAAAAAGCACAGCAATAAAGGCTTTAGAGGATATCGGATTTTTCTGTGTAGACAACCTGCCAGTTATTCTACTTCCAAAATTCTTAGAGTTGCGCCTTCAAACTCCGGGAGAAATCTCCAAGGTAGCCTTTGTAATGGATGTCAGGGAAAGGGGGTTTTTAAAGGAATACCCCCAAATTTTTGAAGAGTTGAAAAAGGAAGGCTATCTAATGGAAACAATATTCCTGGAGTGCTCTGAGGAAATCCTGCTCAGGCGCTTCAGTGAGACCCGAAGGTCCCATCCTCTGGCAGAAGGCAAATCGGTCATTGAAGGAATTAGATTAGAAAGAGAAACTCTTTCACATTTAAAGAGTACAGCAAATAAGGTTATAGATACCTCTAATTATAACGTCCATCAGTTAAAGGATGCTATCTACCAATACTTTAGTGAAGTATCTTCCTTGAAAAAGATGACTATAAATTTACTCTCTTTTGGATTCAAGTATGGGTTACCATACGATGCTGATTTAACAATGGATGTGAGATTTTTACCAAACCCATACTTCATTGAAGAATTAAAGAACCTCACGGGTGAAAACAAAGAGGTTTCTGATTATGTTTTAAAAAGAAGCGAAACAAAAAAATTTATTAAGAAATTTTCCAATCTAATTCACTTTTTGGTTCCTCTATACGAAAAAGAAGGGAGAGTATACTTAACTATCGCTATTGGTTGTACAGGGGGAAAGCACCGTTCTGTAGCCATTATCAACGAGTTGGTCAAATCTTTTGATAAAGAAAAATACATGGTTAGTATCAGACACAGGGATATAGAAGCTCTGTGATTCAGACAGCAGACCATAGACATCAGACTGAAATTAGCCAGGGATTATACAATTGGATAGTTTGGGGTCTAACGTCTGAAGTCTGTTCTCTGAATTGCAGATAGAAGCTGTTTGATCAGTATTTTCAGTATGGAGGAATAATGGTCGGGATTCTGGTAATAACTCATTACAATTTAGGGGCTGAGTTGGTTGCTGCTGCCGATATGATGGGTGGCAGGATAGATGGTATTCACGCCATATCTGTTGACCCCAAGAAAGACACAGATAAATTGAGGAAAGAGATCTCAATGGCTATTAAAAGGTTAGATAATGGTGAAGGTGTCTTGATAATAACTGATATGTTTGGTGGTACACCTTCTAATCTGAGTCTCTCTTTTTTGGAAGAAGGAAAGGTAGAGGTATTAACAGGAGTAAACTTACCAATGCTCATTAAGCTTTCTACTTACCGGGAAGATAAAACATTAAACGAACTGGCTGTGCAGCTGAAATCTTTTGGACAGAAGAACATTAATTTGGCCAGTGAGATTATGAATAAAAAGGTTACGTAAACGACATTCTATGAACTCAACTTCCCAAAGTCTTGAGAGAAATTCTCTTCAGGTAACAGACCTAGAGATAGCAGAGATGGAGGGTAAAGATATTGACGAGGTTCTGGATATTGAAAATCTATGCTTCAAATCCCCCTGGACCAGAGATGCCTTCGAACAAGAGCTGAATCTTGAGTGGTCAAAGATTCTTGTTGCCAAAAAATCCACTCCCCATCAAAAGAGGACAGTTGGTTATATCTGTCTTTGGTTGGTAACCGATGAAGTTCACATCTTAAATCTTGCTATCCACCCCAACTTTCGCCGACAGGGAATTGCAACCAGGCTCCTTAACTCTGGCATTGAGTTTTCTATCCGTGTGGGTGCAGAAGTTGCAACTTTAGAGGTCCGTAAATCAAACTTTTCTGCTATATTATTATATAGAAAATTCGCTTTTGAAGCCATAGGGGTACGACGCCGATATTACTCAGACAACTATGAAGATGCTATTATTATGTGTTCAAAGCTGATGGCTTGAGGGTTCAAGTCCGCCTCAGGCGGAAGGGGTTCCCCCCATTCTCCGAATGAGATGATAAATGTACCAGGTGTTTTCAAAAATTCTCTTTAACACAGAGGTGTCCCCAACTTATTATAAGATGGGGTTAGACTGTCCGGAGATAGCCTCCAGAGCAGCTCCCGGTCAATTCATTATGGTAAGAGTCAGCAACCAATGGGACCCTTTCTTGCGACGTCCTTTTGTAATACACAGGACTGGGAAAGCAAATACTAAAGGAGAAAAAAGGTGTAGTGATTGTCAGCTAGAAATACTCTATAAGGTGGTAGGCAAAGGGACAGAGATAATGTCTGAGATGAAGGAAGATGATGAGATTGATCTCTTGGGACCTATGGGCAAAGGATATAGAATAGATACTAATATCAGAACAGCAATCTTGGTTGGTGGAGGGATCGGAGTAGCGTCCCTTTTTAGTTTGGCAGAGAACATAATTTTACAGTGTTCAGGGCTTAAATCCCTTTTACTCTTCTTGGGTGGAAAAGGCAGGGATGACGTTTTATGCGTTGAAGAGTTTGAAAAACTTAGTTTAGAGGTTAGAGTAGCTACAGAAGATGGGAGTCTGGGACAGCAAGGAGTAGTTGTTGATCTATTACTGGATTATCTTAAATTCGGAGATTATAGTCCAGGTTCTTCTACCCATTGCTTTGCATGCGGACCAGACACCATGTTAAGAGAGGTATCAAAGATCACCGGCGAAAAAAGCATATCATGCCAGATATCTCTGGAGGCAAGGATGGCCTGTGCTGTGGGCGCCTGTCTGGGGTGTATAGTTAAGACAAAGGCAGGCGGAGATGTTTATAAAAAGGTTTGTAAAGATGGCCCTGTCTTTGACAGTAACGACATAATTTGGAAGTAAGGAATCCTTATGAACCATGAGCCTGTTGAGTTATCCGTAAATATTGGTGGGATTCAATTAAAGAATCCAGTAATGACCGCCTCTGGCACCTTTGGTTATGGTGAAGAGTATGCCCCTTATGTGGGCCTGGATAAACTGGGGGCGATTGTAGTAAAAGGTATTTCTTTAGAACCAAGACCTGGCAATCCGCCTCCCCGAATCGTTGAGACAACAGGGGGAATGCTAAACTCCATCGGTTTAGAAAACATTGGAGTAGACCGTTTTATTGGAGAAAAGCTCCCCTACTTGATAGACAGCGGTGCCACGATAATCGTAAATATCTTTGGCAGTAGCATAGAAGAGTACCGTGATGTAGCGAACAAGCTGGATGATACTCATGGTATCTCAGGGTTAGAAATCAACATCTCCTGCCCGAATGTAAAAGAAGGTGGAATGACTTTTGGAACTGATCCACATATGGCATTCGAACTAGTAAATCTGATACGGGAATCAACCAAACTTCCCCTGATTGTAAAGCTTTCTCCTAATGTCACCGATATAACAGAGATTACCAGAAGCGTTCAGGACGCTGGTGCAGATGCTATATCTTTAATCAATACCATAAAGGGAATGGCAATAGACATCAAAACGAAAACCCCTAAACTGGCTAATATAACGGGCGGGCTATCAGGCCCTGCTATAAAACCTATTGCTCTGGGAATGGTGTGGGAAGTGGCAAGGGTTGCGGAAATCCCCGTAATCGGTATCGGGGGGATAATGAATGCCCATGATGCACTGGAGTTTATCATTGCCGGGGCATCTGCTATCCAGGTGGGAACAGCAAACTTCATCAACCCTAAAGCTACTATGGACATCCTTTCAGGTATTGAAAAATACCTGGGGGATCACGGAATCGGCGATATAAAAAGCCTCATAGGGACATTAAGGATTTGACGAAAGCATCTCAAAGCAGCACCCTCTTAAAGATTTCCGCGTATTGAAGGTTAGCCTTTTTGCCAAATTCAATAGCCATCCCTGTCATCCTTTCCTTCCAATCTGGGTGAATCTTAATCTGACTCTTGTGCTGTTCTATAGCCTCCAATTTCTTATACAGGGTCTCTGTAATATCAACAAAAAGGTCGGGGTTCTCTGGAAACGTAAAGTGGATTTCACGGGGAGAATGAGCATCAAACCCTGCATTCGTCTGTGCCGGCAGGAAGAGGTGGTCTCTGGCGGCAATCACAGCATCCGTTGTGGTAAAGCCGACTGCCCTGTGATCAGGGTGCAACAGGTATGGACGCCAGGGGTCATGGGTTACTAGAATATGGGGTTTGTACTGACGAATAAGAAGGGCAAGTTCGCTTCGAAAGGCAAGGTCCGCTACTAGTTCTCCATCCCTGTGACGCAGAAAGGTCACACTTTTTACACCCAGTACCTCAGCAGATCTAAGCTGTTCATCCTCTCGCATTTCAGCCAGGCGATGCGGGGAAAGTTCCAGGTTTTTGGTTCCCTTGTCTCCATTGGTACAGACCACATAACGAACCTCATGCCCCTCTTTTATCCACTTTGCTATTGTCCCTCCACATCCCATCTCAGCATCGTCCGGATGTGCCATTATTAACATTATTCTATCTTTTTCCATTTGGCTGCCTTTCTCCCCAAACCCCTCAACTACTCAACCCTTTTAAGGCAAACACGCAGGTTTGCCCCTACCCTTCAACTCTTCAACTTTTTAACTTACCAATTGCGAGTACAGACTAATCACTTTATCAGCAATCAAAGACCACCCAAACCTTTCCGCCCGTTTAACGGCATCTCTTCCGAATTTTTCCTTTATAAAAGGGTTGGCAACTATAAAGCTGATTTTCTCAGCCAATATCTCAGGATCACCTTCAGGTACTAAAAATCCTGCCCTTTCATCTCCCATAACATAGGAAAGCCCCCCAACTTCAGAGGCTATCACAGGAGTCCCGCATGCCATAGCCTCAAGGGCAACTATGCCAAAAGACTCATACCTGGATGGAAGTACGCATACCTCAGCACTGGAGTAATAATACGGCAATAAATCCTGTCTCTTAGTGCCAAGGAATTCTATTCGATCTTCAAGGTTTAACTCCGAGGTTAACTTCATCAGATTTTTTAATTCGCTTTTTCCTTCATTACCTTCATCAGACAGGGTACCCCCAATGACCAGTAATCTCAAGTCGTTACCATTGGTTCTATCATCCTTTGTCAATATGCTCATAGCTCTGATGAGATTATCTAAGCCTTTTATCGGATCAATCCGCCCCACAAAGAGTATAAACTTTTGACCATTTAACCCCAAACGAGACTTTGCCTCCTCTGATTTCCATGGTTTAAACAGATTCAAATCTACCCCGCAGGGAATCACTTTAATCCTGTCAAGGGGTATGTCAAATTCTCTATTTATCTGGATTTTTTCCAGAGGAGTTGTGGTAACTATCTTATCAGCAGCCCTGAGAACCCTAATCTCATTTTCTAAGCGCAAAGGAGGGTCTTTTTCATCATCAATCTTTGCTACCTGGTTTTTCAGAAAACCCAGGGTGTGGGACATATGAACCGTTGGGATTTCCCATTCTTGACTTAGCTTACTGGCTATCCATCCAGACAGCCAGTAATGACTATGGATTAAATCATAGGTTATCCCCTCTTCCCGGGCAAAACGATAGACCCCCTCCAGAAACTCTGGTAAATAGTTCCAGACTAGGTTCTTATGATAAGGTTTTTCCAAACCTGCCCTCACATGGATAACCCGAACCTTTTCATCTATGTAAACTATCTTAGGTACAGACGGATTCTTAGAGCGGGTAAAGATATCCACTCCAATACCCCTTTGACCAAGCTTACGGCTGAGCTCCCGGACATATACGTTCATCCCTCCGGTATCTCTTCCTCCTAGTATGTCCAAGGGGCAACTATGGACAGATATCATAATCACCCTGTTTAACGACATATTTATCCTCTTCAGTTCACATTTAAAAGGCACCCATTCCTGTCATTGCGAGCACCGACAAGTTGGGGCGAAGCGATCTCATCATTTTCAACAGCACACTTAAGTGTGCTGTTATAGGGGTCGCTCGCCTATGGCGAACTCCTCGCAAAGACATTTTCCTTGTCCTTTGTGTCTCTTTGAGGCATGTGGGTTTCATCTTCCAGGGTCAATTCTTTATCGCTTTCCTTACTTATAACCATCCTGTATA
Source organism: Thermodesulfobacteriota bacterium (assembly GCA_040757775.1). NCBI lineage: Bacteria > Pseudomonadati > Thermodesulfobacteriota > Thermodesulfobacteriota bacterium. Next base: position 17,955 of record JBFLWQ010000011.1, on the reverse strand, counting down.
TACTGGAATCCTTAGCCCCAAGGTGATACTTATAAGGTTCCTCCCCCCTTAAGAAGTCAAATTCACTCCGCCCTGACTCAATTGCCTCTCGGATCAAATGAGCCATAAGGACTATGCCCGGACTTAAATAGGAATACTCCGGGTCATAACCTGAGTTGTACAGGTATAGTTTGTTCTGGTAATCGAAACACATTGAAGATGCCATACAGGTTCCATCAATCTGCAAAAAAGACAATTTCAACCAATTCTCCGTGAAGAGAATATTGGCAATGTCTTGAAAAAATACCTCCATCTCCTTATCCATGAAGCCTTCCTTTTGTACATCACTTTTACGGTGCAACAAAAGAAACTGTTCAATATCATCTGTTACAGAATTGGAATCTTCGATACTATAACCGTTACCAGATTGAGACACTCTTTCGACCCGTCTAACCTTACGTCGCAGTTCGTGACGGTCTTTCTTATCTAAGGATTCCAGATATTCCCCCCATGAGGGAGGCAAACTGACTCTGGGACACACATCCTCTACAGAAATCTCTGTATAATATTTATTTTCCTCAAGAAACTGTTTCAATACATTCAATGCAATCGAGGATTCTTTCAAACAGTGAAGGTCAATAAAATCCCACTCATCTTCTGTGTACCTCCAGAAATCCACTGTATTTTTACAGACATCTTCTTCATACCCGGCTCTGGCAATAATATCAAGGTAATCGGTCACATCAGTTCCCCCCAGAAACCTCATTACCCTTTTGCCACCAGGGAATGATTCGACAGAGAAAGAAGCCAAACCTATAAGGGCACCTTTTTCCTGACGAAAAGCCATAATCCTTAATGCTTTATCCTTCCCAAAATGTCTCCACCAGGTATTCTGCCACTGCCAGGTAAGAAAAATTTCGTTAGATGAACTCTTATCTATAAGACTTCCCCAATGATTTTTAAGTATGCTGAATGCACTGTCTTCAGTATATAGCTCTGTTTTCACGTCCATACTCTCCTGACAACCCCTTATAACATCAAAGGGGCACTAAGTCAAAGACATAAAAACCCATCAAAACATGGTAGTTTAAGATGGGTTTTTCACATTTTTATAAACTTTCGATTTTAGATTCCTGTTTTTCAGGCGTTTAAGGAAGGCTCATACCAGCATCGCGGGTCTTCTGCCATCATATCTCTGGAGTAATAATAGGCTACTCCCCTGTTACCACCACAGACGAACTTATACTCACAACTCCCGCATCTGCCTTTAAGATTTTCTCTCTCCCTCAGGTTTGCGATTATCTCAGAACTCTTCCATATCTCTCTAAGTGATTTCTCTCTTAGATCCCCTATTTCTACTCTAAGGGTAGGGAAAGGTATCACTTTGCCGTTTGGCTTTATCCCATAATTGAGTATCCCTCCGGCATCGCCAATTACCATCACATCGCTGTAAGGGTCGAAGCAGTTTTGCATGAATTCTTCATTGTATGTTATAAACCAGAAGGGATCATCCGGTAAAGAGGCTACCGGAGATTCCGCCCTGAACCTCCTCTCTGCTAGATACTCACACATCCATTTTCTCTGCTCCTTTGTAAGGGTTTGATCTGATATGTTTTCCCCCCTTCCAAAGGGAAGAAAATCCGTCACCTCAAAACAGTTTATATCAAAATCCTGAGTTAGCTTCAAAAGATCGGGGAGTTCATGAATGTTTGCCTTTGAAACTGTATGCATAACACAAACCTGAAGACCTATCTCAAGGCAGTTTTTTATGCCTTTTATAGCCCTTTCAAAGGACCCACCTCCTCTTATGGAATCATGGGTCTTGGCAGTCGCCCCCTCCAAACTTATACCCATCACCCAGATGCCCGTCTCCTTGAGATTTTTAGCGTAATCCCTGTCTATTAGTACGCCATTGGTGCACACAACCAGTTCAAACCTTCTCCCGGCATATTCTGCTATTTCAAGAAAATCATTCCTTAAAAGAGGTTCACCACCGAGGATCATCAAAACCTTCGTATCCGATTCTGAGATATTATCTATCAGAGCCAGGGCATCATCTGTAGCCAGTTCATCTTTCTTCGGTTTCCCAGCGGCTAATCCACAGTGGGTACACCTTAGATTACATGAATGGGTAATTTCCCAGAAGGCAAAATGGGGTTCCTTAAACCTTAGAAGTTCATTATGGTATTTACTATGGGTGAAGTCAAGAATGTCCTCTGGTGAAAAATCTAACTTCTTTCTTGGAGCAATTGACTGGCATGATTGACACATGATGGGTCCTCCTCTGTTAGGATGCCTTGAAAATGTGGTTCTTCTCCAATTTCGTTGCTAAAAAGGGTTCCAGGATTCAAGGATTCAAGTGCTTATTTATTCCACTCGAATCATCGAGTCCTTGAATCCTTATTATCTTACCAACTTTTTGGGAGATGATTAGAATATGTTAATCAATAAGTAACAACCACCGTTTTTTATATATAACATCCTTCTATTGAAAATTCAACCTTTTTGTCAAACACTTTGTCAAAACACTTATACAAAGCCTTCATTTTTTTCTTGACAAAAATATCCTTTAGATTAAATTATAACTATATGACTAATTGGTAAAATTATCAAATAATAATAAATACGGCAGGTGATAAGAATATGGAAAAGATCTATTCAATGAGAGCGGAGATATTCAAGGCACTCTCCCACCCTATTCGCCTAAAGATAGTTGAATGTGTGTCTAAAGAAGAAAAGAGCGTGGGAGAGATTATAAAATATGTAAGGGCAGAGGCATCTAATGTTTCAAAGCATCTGGCACTACTGAAAAAAGCAGGTATCCTGTCAGACAGAAAAGAAGGACTGAACATCTATTATCGCATGGAGATTCACTGTGTTATGGATTTCTTCAGTTGCGTGAACAAGGTGGTTAAAACTCGCCTGGAGTCGAGCAGGGATCTGCTTAAGAAGATATAAATTTTTTTGTCTATTAATTTACTAGATGACAAATTAATCAAATAGTTTGGGTACTAATAGTTGTTCAAGGATATAACTATTTTAACACTGTTTGGAACGTTGAAGATTTAACTACAAAAAAGGAGAGGGGGGGAAATAATGTTGCTTAAAGGATATAAAATTACCGTCGGTATGTGTTTAGCAGACCCTGAGAAAATCAGGATAGTGGCAGAGCTCACAGATGATATCGGGGACGTACTGCCTTATCTCAATGCCACTTTCAGAGGATGTATGTATAATCACAATGGGCAGGTTCTCACCCTGAAAAAGGATGGCAGACAGATAACCTTTCGGCCCCAAGAGATTGCCATAACCAAGTTGGAAAACGAGAATAAGGCAATAGAAATCTTGGACTGGTTAAAAGGTCTCATAAATATGACCTATGATAACCGTGAAAGTACCAAGCCAAAGCTAGAGAGCTGGCTGATATTGACCCCATTAAGCCTTTCCATCTCTCTTCCGGGTGAGAAATGTAAAGATTGTTCCGGGAAAGACTGCTATGGCTTTGCACAGAAGTTAATAGTTGGAGAGGTAAACATTATGCAGTGCAAACCTCTCTTCACCTGTGAATTAATAGAGAAGAAGAAAAAGGTATTGGGTCTTTTAGAACAAGCTGGCTACAGTGTTCCTGTCGAGTTTTTATAAAGATATGAGAGAAGGACGATAGACTAAAGGTGACAAACAACCTCAGAAGGCTTGGCAAGACAATAAAAAGACCAAAGTAAAGGTATAGATAGACACATATATATTATTTAAGGAAGGTTGGTATTTATGACAGAGGACATATCCATGGTAATCGTAAGTGGTCAGAAGGTCGGCATGATCGGTTTAAAGGAGATACTCGATGATGTAAAAGAAAAGGCAATTACCGACCAAGAGATAATCAAACACGAACTCATCGAGAGGGCAAAATCAAAAAACTACATCACAGAGAAGTTTGAAGGAGAATATGCTGCCGCCCTATTCAGAGAATACAGGAAGTTCCTTGGAGAAGAGGTAGAAGATGATGACATGGGAATTCAAATCAAGATATTAGGCCCTGGTTGTATAACCTGTGATAAGTTAGAACAGGAGACTATTGCTGCCCTTGCTGAGCTTGATATTGCTGTGGATTTCGAGCACGTCAAGGATCCAAAGGAAATTGGAAGGTATGGAGTAATGGGAACCCCTGCCCTGATAATTAACAAGAAGGTGAAATCTATGGGAAGGGTTCCCGATCGTGAACAGATAAAGAAATGGGTTGTGGAAGTTGTGAATAAACAATAGGAGAAGGCTAAATGATAAAAAAATCCGTCATCTGGATACTTTTAATATTTCTCTTTGCCTGTTCAGAAAATGCGGTTGATTCTCCAGATTTCAGGGAATCCGACAAAAATCAGAAACACGAAATTACCTTTATCGAACTTGGATCGGTAGGATGTATACCGTGCCGCATGATGCAGCCCGTAATGGAAAGACTGGAAAAGGACTTCGCAGGGAAAGTAAGGGTCGTATTCTACGATGTCTGGACAAGAGAGGGGGAACCGTATGCAAGGCAATACAGGATAGAAGCGATCCCTACCCAGGTCTTCCTCGACAAAGATGGTAATGAGTTCTATCGTCATGCAGGATATTTTCCATATGAAGAAATTGTGGAATTGCTGAAAAAACATTCTGTAAAACCAAGTTAAGTAACGACAGTATGACACATGGGTCTCTGCCTTTTAACTCGATAATTCCCTGTAGCTTGCTACAGGGTTTCCTTGTGTCATTCTCTGGCTTGACCAGAGAATCCAGTTTCTTTGTTTCTGGATTCCCCGATCAAGCATGCCTTCGACTGCGATCGGGGGTCGGGGAATGACGATGTGCTTTGTATATTTTTTTGGATACCCCGCAGCTTGCTGCGGGGAGGTTCATTTGATCAGTCTGATATCCAGCACAGCATACAAAACAATGTAATGAGGAAAATTTAATGTTAGAAAGTTTTTTTGTAACCGTTAACGCGTGGATGGGAAGTGGAACAGCTATTGCCGGCTTGGGCTGTCTTCTCTGGGGGATTATCAGCGTGCTCTTCAGCCCCTGCCATCTGGCTTCCATACCTTTGATAGTGGCTTATGTGGCTGGTCAGGAACAGGTATTGAAACCCAGACAAGCAGGATACTATTCGGTTGCTTTTACCTTTGGACTGTTTATTAGCATAGCCCTGATCGGTATTCTTTGCGCCCTTTTAGGCCGCATGCTGGGCAACGTAGGGAGCTACTGGCAGATCCTGGTCGGGTTGGTCCTGATCTGGGTAGCACTTGGTATGCTCGGTGTGGAAAAATGTTCAATGTCAGGCACTTTCTTACACCGTCTTAATCTGAAAGGCATTTTCGGGGCATTTGCCCTGGGCCTTTCCTATGGAGTGCTTTCAGGTTCCTGTACATTTGGATTCATAGCCCCAATCCTTGCTGTCATCACCATCCAGCAGAAGATAATCAGCGGGATTATTTTTATCCTGCTTTTCGCTATTGGCCATTGCCTGCCTATTGTGGCAGCAGGCAGTTCTACAGCATTAGTGAGAGGAATACTTGAGAATCAATCCTGGCAGAGGAGCAGTAATTGGTTTCGCAAGGGCGCAGGCGTGCTTATCGGGATTTTGGGGATATATTTTACCGTCAATCCATTTTTCGGGACATGAATACATTTATAAAGGTGTTTTCCCTTAAGCAATGAAAGCTCCCGTAAGGATCGGTTATCTGATCAACATTCCGTGATGGAGGAACGCTATGCTACTTAAAAAATATACCAAAGAAATTTTCAGGGCAAAATGTAATCCAAGCTTTCAATCCGTGCATTGTATTGCCCATCTGGACGATGATATTGGAAAGGTACTTCCCTACCTCAATTCTGTGCTCGGGGGTTTTACCTACATTAAGGATCCTCCTGCCGTAATGTTTAAAATACACGGCAAATTCATAACTGTTTATCCCCGCGAGATCGCTGTCAATGCCCTCAGGGACGAAGAAGAAGCCGATAACATACTGGAGTGGTTAAAAAAGGAAATCAACGAGACATGGGAAAAACGGGCGGAAATCGAACCGAGATATGAAGGTATACCAAAACCCAAAGTGCTGGAAATTCTGAAGCTTTTGCCCAGAACCAATTGTCGTGAATGCGGTGAGCCTACATGTATGGTCTTTGCTACCCTCGTGGCCCAGGGGGCAAAAGGATATGAGGATTGCCCACCACTGATTGGGGAGAACAAAAGAAAACTTGAGGAATACATGAGCCAATTTCGATTGGATTTTTAGCATATATGGAGGTAACCATGAAAGAGTGGCATAAATTTCTTATCTTCGCGGGTGGCTTTTTAGCGGCATATTTTATCCCCTTTAATAACGTCCACGTGCAGAAGGCGATTCTTGAATCCTTTTATATGATTCAGGACTATGCGCAGAAGCATGTGCTTTTGTGTCTCGTTCCGGCTTTCTTTATCGCCGGAGCCATATCCGTCTTTGTTTCCCAGGCTGCTGTTATGAAGTATCTGGGTCCGGCGGCACACAAGCTCCTTTCCTACTCCGTGGCGTCCGTCTCAGGGACAGTCCTGGCGGTATGCTCCTGCACAGTGCTACCTCTTTTTGCGGGGATTTACCGGATGGGGGCGGGGATCGGGCCTGCATCGGCATTCCTCTATTCCGGACCGGCTATCAACGTCCTAGCCATCGTCCTTTCTGCAAATGTCCTGGGTTGGCAGATCGGTCTGGCGCGGGCCATCGGCGCCGTAGTCTTTGCTTACATCATCGGGCTTCTTATGGCATTTACCTTTAGGGAGGAAGAAAAGAACAAGCAGCCCATCGTCATGCCTGGAGCAGATGAGCCGAAGAGGAAACTCTGGCAGGACACTGTCTATATGGCATCCATGGTGGGCATCCTGGTCTTTGCGAACTGGGGAAGACCTCTGGAAACCGAAGGCGTCTGGTACACACTCTATGCGACAAAGTGGTATTTGACCGGATTTTTCGGCATCCTCTTCGGGTATGTGATTATCAGATGGTTTGGCGCCAAAACCTTTCCAACAGTTATCACTGGAGTCATAGTGCTCCTCTTAGCTCTCCTCTTCCCGCAGTGGCCCCTCCTGTCGTTTTCGGCAGGTATTGCAGGACTCGTCTGGGTGACAATGACCTCATCGGATGAGACGAAAAACTGGCTTGACTCCACCTGGACATATACACTTATGATTGCCCCTCTGCTTTTGGGCGGAGTTCTTATCGCCGGTTTTCTCCTCGGCATGCCGGGTTCAGATAATGGGATCATCCCTTCCCGGTGGATTTCTATGCTTGTCGGCGGAAACAGCTTCACGGCAAACTTTTTCGCCTCCGTCGTGGGCGCCTTCATGTACTTTGCCACCCTGACAGAGGTGCCCATTATTCAGGGGCTTTTAGGTTCCGGTATGGGGAAGGGTCCGTCCCTGGCACTGCTTCTGGCGGGGCCGGCACTTTCGCTGCCGAACATGATCGTGATTCGGAGCATCCTGGGGACAAAAAAAGCCGTAGTTTTCATTTCATACGTGATTATTCTGTCAACGGTAGCGGGTATGTTCTTTGGATGGATCACGGGATAACAGTATAAGAATACATGGAGGAAGGAAAAATGAGAAAAATTCAGATCCTCGGTACAGGATGCCCTAAGTGCATCAAACTTACCGAACACGCCGAGAAAGCGGCTAAAGAGGCGGGTTTCGCCTACGAGATCGAGAAAGTTACAGACCTCAGGAAGATCATGGACACTGGGGTCATGATAACGCCGGCGCTTACCATAGACGGGGAAGTGAAGAGCGTGGGCAAGGTGCTCTCCGTGGAGGAGATAAAGAAACTGCTGTAAGAAAAGGACCCATACATATAACTGAAGCAAGGTAGAAAACATCAACATATCTTAAATACAACAGAAAGAATGAGGTAAACAATGGCAACTGAAACGTGCGTTACCAAGGAGTTCAAAGGGTTGCGCTTTTTTAAAAAGTATATTTACATCCTGTTTGGGTAACAACCTGTTAAGGAGGAAATCTATGTCTGTATCTGTAAGCAAACGTCTTTCTTTTCTCGACCGTTTTTTGACTTTATGGATATTTCTAAGTATGTTCGTTGGGGTTATGTGGGGATATTTTTTCCCGGAGATCCGGGAGATAATCAACTTTTCCCAGGTCGACACAACGAATGTTCCTATCGCCATCGGTTTGATCTTGATGATGTATCCCCCTCTTGCCAAAGTAAAGTACGAGCAATTGGGCAAGGTATTTCGTAATGTGAAGGTTCTCGCTCTTTCCCTTGTCCAAAACTGGGTGATAGGCCCGATCCTCATGTTCCTTCTGGCCGTCACCTTCCTTTCGGGGCACCATGAATACATGGTAGGGTTAATCTTGATCGGTCTGGCACGTTGCATCGCCATGGTAATCGTCTGGAACGACTTGGCTGCAGGAGACAGGGAATACTGTGCAGGACTGGTAGCATTTAACTCCATATTCCAGGTGCTCTTTTTCTCTGTCTATGCATACATCTTTATCACCATGGTTCCTCAATGGCTGGGATTGAAAGGGGCCGTTGTGGCTATCTCCATCGGTCAGATAGCCAAAAGTGTCTTTATATACCTGGGTATCCCTTTTATTGGGGGTATGATTACCAGACTGATTGGACTGAAAGTAAAAGGACGTACATGGTACGAAGAGAAATTCATCCCTAAAATCAGCCCCATCACCTTGATTGCCCTGCTATTTACCATACTGGTTATGTTCTCCCTCAAAGGTGAATATATCGTCCAGCTTCCTTTAGATGTGGTCCGGGTGGCAATCCCCCTCTGTTTCTATTTTGTGATCATGTTCCTCGTTTCCTTTTATCTGTCGATGAAAGTGGGGGCAACCTATGAGCAATCGACAACCTTGAGCTTTACCGCAGCATCCAACAATTTTGAACTGGCTATCGCTGTAGCTGTCGCTGTTTTTGGAATCGACTCAGGTCAGGCATTTGCAGCTGTCATCGGTCCTCTGGTAGAGGTGCCGGTACTCATCAGTCTGGTCAATGTCGCCCTGTGGTTTAAGAGGAAGTATTTCCCTTTTGCCATAGAAACGCCTACAGGGGTCTGTCATTTGACCTGCAAACCATAATGGAGGGACACTATTACTTAAATTTTGTTTGAATTAGAGCCTTAATGAAAAATAATGTCTTTACTCAGCTCAGTAAGAATGAGAGAATAAAAAAAGGGAGAATGTAAATGTCGCTTATAAAAGCAGAAAACATCAAAAAGGACTATCAAGCAGGAGAATTAGTCATCACCGCACTGGACAGGGTGAGTTTCGAGATTGAGCCTGCATCTTTTGTTTCCTTTGTGGGCCCGTCCGGGAGCGGAAAGACCACACTTCTTAACCTCATCGGGTGTCTTGATAAACCAACAGGAGGAACGCTCAAGATCGCTGGCGCTGATGTAGCATCCCTGAACCGCAAAGAGAGCGCTACTTTTAGGGGGACTAATATCGGCTTTATTTTCCAGGACTTCAACCTCATACCCGTATTGACGGTGTATGAAAACATAGAATACCCGTTGCTCATGGTGCAGTCAGTTCCTGCTGCAGAAAGAAAAAAGAGAGTCACTGCTCTTCTGGAGGCAGTAGGCATGGTTGATCAGAAAGACAAATACCCTGACCAGATTTCAGGAGGACAGAAGCAGAGGGTAGCGGTTGCGAGGGCATTGGTTACAAATCCCAAGCTCATCCTTGCAGACGAACCCACCGCTAATTTAGACCACAAAACCGCTTATATGGTGATAGAGCTTATGAAGAAAATGAGGGATGAATTCAAGACCACCTTCATCTTTTCGACCCACGATCAGAAGATAATTGGCGAGGCTGAAATTATTTATATGCTTGAGGACGGGGAACTGAAGGGCAAAGAGGTGAAAGGAGGTGGCGGCAATGGGTAATCTATTCAAGATAGCAATCAGGAATCTTTTGCGATATAAGAGAAGGACATTGCTGACCGCATCCCTGATAACAGTCGGCGTGGTCTTTGTCCTCGTGTTTATCTCCGTTTCAGGCTCGTTCAAAAATATGATGATAGGACAGATAACCGACTCCATGATTGGGCATCTTCAGGTGCACAGGAAAGGCTATGTGGCTTCCATAGAAAACCTTCCTCTCAACTTGAATCTGAAATCAGGAGACATAACACGACTTGAAAATATCCTCAATAAACAGCCAGAAATCCTGGCATATTCTCCGAGGATAAAATTCGGCGGTATGTTCAGCAATTTTGTCGATACCACCAACATCAGACTAAATGGTGTCTATCCTGACAAAGAATTAAAAACTGTATCGCTCCTTGCATCAAGGCTCACAGAAGGTAAAAGGAACATTCAGAAAGGGGAAATCTGGGTACCTGAACTACTGGCAAAAGGTATCAATGTAAAAATTGGAGATACGGTAGTCATTGTTGCCACGAACAAGGACGGCTCTGTTAACGGCAAGCAGTTCAGGGTAGAAGGCATCCTGCAGAGTGCTACCGGACCCGGCGGAAGGGACGGCTATATCCATATCGATGATGCAATGGAAATCCTGCGAATGGATGGAAAGGAGATAAGCGAGGTTGCCATCAGGCTTAAGGATTTTGGGAAGCTCCACAAATTCAGCAAAAAATTAGACGGCCTGCTTGCGAAAGAACTTAATCAGCAGAGCAAATCTATTTTTGAACTGCACACATGGGAAAAGCTCTCGCCTTTCTTCAACATCGCCAAGATGATAGATGTGATGACATTTTTCATCAAGCTCATGCTCATAGCCATAGTCCTCATCAGCATTATGAATGTAATGATAATGGCTGTGTATGAAAGGATAAGGGAGATTGGGACAATCGCAGCCATAGGGACACTGCCGGGAAAGATTTTGAATATGTTTGTGATCGAAGGTTTTTGCCTCGGAGTTGCGGGAGCAATTATCGGTAATGTTGTTGGGACCGTCATAATCCTTATACTCAACATGTCGAAAATAACCTTTAATTTCGGGCAGCAGACTGGGTTAATCCTTCGGGCAAATGTAAACTTGCATGACCTCGTCGTCATATCGGTAACCGTAATAATCGTCTCGGTCATAGCCAGCCTCCAGCCTGCGTTCAAGGCCTCGCGGATGGAGCCTATAAAGGCGCTGAGACATGTATAAGGAGAGTCTTATGATACGCATCATCCTGAACCTTATAGCCCTGCTCCTCGTTGCCCCTGCATACGCAATTGACGGCACGGAGCTTTTAAAACAGATAGACAGGAGCCTGAATCCGGGGTCTTACGAATCGTACCGCAAGCTCATCAACATTGAGCCTGACGGCAGGAAAAAGGAGTATACCCTCTTTACCGTCAAGAAGGGAGTGGATAAGGTTGCCTCCATTTTCCTTGCTCCTGCCAGCGAAAAGGGCAGAAGCACCCTGAGGCTTGGAGACAACATGTGGCTTCATATTCCAAATGTCGGAAAGCCCATAAGGATAACGAGCCTTCAATCCATCGTGGGCGGAGTTTTTAACAATTCAGACATTCTTCAACTCGATTATGCAGCAGAATACAACGTAGAAAAAGTGGAGGGGGATGGCAGCGAATATCTCCTTTATCTGAAGGCAAAGACAAAGGCTGTGGCGTATGACAGGTTGAAGATATGGGCTGATAAAACAAGAAAGCTCCCAACAAAGATCGAATGCCTCACAGAAGCAAACATGCTCATAAAGACCCTCCATTTCAAGGATATCAAAGACTTCGGCGGAGGTATTGTCCGTCCATCGGTGATTGAGACAGACAGCCCACTTTACAAGAATTACAAGTCGGTGATGATATTTGCAAAGATAAAAAAGAGGGATTACAAAGACGAGGTCTTCACCCTGACATTTATGCCGAATATGGAATCACTGAGGTAATAGATGACAGGGGACAGAAGTCAGAAGCCAGACCTAAAAAAACACAGACAAAAATATAAATGCCCATATCTCTTGTCTATCATCTGTATTCTCGCTTCTGTCTCCTGTCTTCTCAGTTCTGCTTTTGCGGAAGAGTACACCTTCGATATATCGGAAGTTGAGAAAAAACCCTATCACATCGGGGGCTATGCGGAATTCAGACCTGTGCTTTTCGGACTTGATAAGGATACCTCTCTCTATAAGCTGAAGTTTTACAACCGCAATGAAGGCTCTACAATTGAAGAATACAACTCCACCCTGCGACTGGAAGGCAGTCTGGAGAAAGGCATTGCGCGCCTTTTTGTAAGAACGAACACAGACTTTAAAAACTCATACCTTGGCGAAGACAAGGAAACCAATGTTTACGAGGGGGTTCTGTCACTAAAGCCTTCGTCGTCACTGACCATAGATATGGGCAAAAAGACATTGAAATGGGGCAAGGGGTATGCGTGGAATCCTGTGGCTTTTGCTGATAGACCTAAAGACCCCGACGAACCTGAACAGAGCATGGAAGGATTTATCATGGCATCTGTGGATTATATAAAAAGCTTTGATGGCCCACTAAAAACCGCTTCATTTACGCCTATCTTTATACCTGTCTATGAGGATGTGAATGATACCTTCGGCGATACGGACAAGCTTAACCTGGCGGCGAAGCTGTATTTCCTTCTTTACGACACGGACATTGACTTCATAATCCTTACAGGCGGAAGCAAAACAACACGGTATGGAGCAGACTTCTCGCGGAATATCACCACAAACCTTGAGATACATGGAGAACTCGTCTTTATAGCCGATTATAAAAAGAAATTTATCGACAGCGACGGAAATAACTTTGAAGAAGAGTACGATGCCAAAAGTTATCTGATAGGGATACGCTATCTCACGGAAAAGGACACCACATACATTGTTGAATACTACAGAAACGGCACCGGCTTTACATCCGGAGATATGAGGGATTATTTTTCATTCATTGACAAAGCCTACAATTCTTATATTTCATCCGGCAGCGATGCATTGCTGAAAAAGGCATCAACCATAACCGCAGGCAATTACGGCATACCAAACCAGATGACGGATTACCTTTACTTGAGGGCGAGCCAGAAAGAACCCTTTGACATCCTCTATTTCACCCCGGCCATTACCTGGATATTCAATGTGGATGATCAGAGCTTCTCTCTTTCACCGGAATTGGTTTACACGGGCATCACCAACCTGGAACTGAAACTCAGAGGCACGTTCCTCTCGGGGGAAAAACTCAGCGAATACGGTGAAAAGCAGTACGACTACCGAATAGAGATGAGAGTGAGATACTATTTCTGAGCCCTGATGCCTTAAGAGCTTTATCTGAGTTATGGACTTCACCAACTTCACCAAAGTGTTTGGCGAAACTTCTTGAAATAAAAGAAACCTGCTGACTATTCTCACTAGATCAGACCCATGCGGTAAGAACACGGGAAAAGTTACTGTTCCCACATCACCCGCCCGCAATCTCTTAAATCATAACCACCAAGAGCCTTTACCGCCTGATGAAAAGCAGAAGAGGTCATTACATCTAAAATCCGCCGGATATACGGAGTATCCCAATATTCTTTCAGAATACAGAGATCGTACCTTTCCTCTGTCACGTAGATGAAATCCAGCCCCAGAGCACAGGCAGCAGCCCGTATACCCAAGCCAGCATCAGCAGAGCCCCCGGCTACCGCAGCAGCTATTGCCATATGCGTAAACTCTTCTCTTTCATAGCCCTGAATTTGCCTGGCATCCAGACCCAGTTCTTTCAGGCGATAATCCAGCAATACCCGGGTGCCAGCTCCACGCTGCCGGTTAATATACCTTACCTCAGAACGTATAAGGTCTTCTATACCATGGATCTTTTTAGGATTTCCTTCTGCTACGATCAGACCCTGCTCACGATAAACCAGATTTACCAGCATTACCGGCCGGTCAGGCAAAAATCTTTTAATATAAGAAATGTTGTACTCACCTGTCTCCTCATCCAGGAGATGAGTTCCTGCACAGTGAGCCTCCCCCCTTTTTAAAGCCATCAGACCACCCAGGCTACCTACATGGGAAGAGGAAAGGGTTGCAAATGGGTATTTCTGGCGCAGGTAACTTGCCAGTACATCCAGAGCCACATCATGGCTGCCTATAATTACCGTTGTTTCTTTAATCTCCTTTAGTGGCCTAAGCAATTCAACCGTTGCTTCAGTGCCGGCTTCTATTCCCTCAGATAAACGGGGGAGACGCAATATCCCATCAGCTTTAATCAGCGAGGTTATCAAGCCGGCCCCCCGTGCCAGCGGTGTAGCAATAATCCTATCTCCAACCTGACCCATTTTAATCCTGAGAAATTCTTCCATCCCTAAAACAGAAACTATCCGCTGGGAAATAACTGCTGTTATCTTCTCTTGTTCGGGCAGAGTACTCCCCTGTTTCTTATATATGATCGGTTTTACAAAAAGCTCTGTGGACAGTATAGCAGAAACCGGATAGCCTGGAACACCCACTACCGGCTTACCATTTACAGCCCCCAAAACCACCGGTTTACCAGGCCTGGTAGCAACACCATGTACAAGCACAATCCCCATCTCCCGAATCAAAGCAGCAGTGAAGTCCTCCCGTCCTGCAGAAGAGCCCGCATTAATTAAGACCATATCAGCCTCTTTAAGTGCTTCGGCAAGAGCCTTTTTCAGCTCCTCAAAATTATCGGGAATAATTCCTCTTCTAATCGCCAGCCCACCCCATTGGGTTACTAACGCCCCTAAAACACGGGTATTGTATTCAATAATATTACCGGCTATTAACTCTTCTCCAGGCTCTACCAGCTCGTTTCCGGTTGCAAGCAGGGCTACCAGTGGGCGGGGATGAACCTTTACACCCGTTACCCCACCAGCCAGTATTCCACCCAAATCAACAGGGCGAATCCTGTGGTTGGCAGGCAGTATCATTTCCGTAGCCACTATATCTTCCCCAATGGGGCGTACGTTTTGCCAGGGAGAAAAAGCACTTACAATTTCAAAGCTATCCTCACTTACAAAATGTACATCTTCGATCATAATAACGGTATCGTATCCTTCCGGCAGAGGCTCTCCTGTGTCTATCAAGAGAGCCTGTTCCCCAAGCTCCAATTTTAAAGGGATGGCCTCAGATGCCCCAAAGGTAGAAGATGCCTTAACCGCTATTCCGTCCATAGCGGCAGCGTGGTAATGGGGAGATGAAATGCAGGCAAATACCGGCTCAGCCGTTATCCGTCCTACTGCATCCTTAGCAGGAACTTGCTCCGGCAGACCAGGTTTTAGAGCCCCCTGTTCTTCCCAAAAATCAAGGTATTTTTTCAGTGCCTCTTCCCAGGGCTGGTCGTCCAGGTAAACATCCCTTTTCATTCACTTCTCCTCTCCTTCAAAATACTTTAACCTCTACCTCTTCTCCAGCTTCAATTCCTTCCCGGCTGGCCTGGATTCTTACCATACCATCTGCTCTTACCATAGTAGCAATTAAACCCGACTTTCCCAGAACCGGTTCTGCATACAGCCTTCCATCCCTGTCAGATAACTTAACCCGCAGGTAGTCCTCGCGCCCAGCCGCAGAACGGACATTTCTGGTCAGGTAAGCTCGCAGTGGAAACTCAAGGTTACCCTCTTTTTCATCAGGATAGCAATTATATTTAATCAAAGGCTTTACCAGCAGATCGAAAACCACCATAGCCGAAACCGGATGTCCGGGTAAACCAAAAACCGGTTTGCCCTCAACCACCGCTCCAATAGCAGGCTTTCCGGGACGTATTGATATACCGTGAAATAAAATTCCAGGTTTACCAAAAGAGGTAATCACCCCTTTGGCAACATCCCTTGCCCCTACTGAACTGCCACCGGAAATTAATACCAGATCATTTTCCTCTAAAGCCTTCACCATCAAGCCCTGTAAGGCACTGAAATCATCAGGAATAACACCGTAGAGAGTTGGCATGCCCCCGCTTTCTATTACCAGACCATAGAGTGTATATGAATTTACATCCCGCATCTGACCTGGCCGGGGAGTTGATTTAATATCCACTACTTCATCACCGGTAGAAATAATGCCTACCTTTAACGGGGTTCTTACCTCTACTGTTGTTATACCCAATGCTGCCAGTAATCCAAGATCCTGAGGCCTCAACCTATGACCAGACCGGAGAACAAGTGATTCCTTTGACACATCTTCGCCCCTGCTAACAACGTTTTCACCTGGTGCAACCGGCCTGGTAATACCAATAGTACGTTCATCCAGCTCTTCAGTATATTCCAGCATCACAACTGCATCTGCCCCTGAAGGCAGCATACCACCGGTAGGGATTGCCCAAGCCTTTCCTGTTTCAAGAATACCAACGGCACCCTGCCCCATACGAGTTTCACCAGCCATCTCAAGGTAAGCAGGCAGAGTGACGGAGGCTCCAAAAGTATCGCTGGCATGAACTGCAAAACCATCCATTGTAGAACGATCAAAGGATGGAATGTCTTCCTGCGCCAGAACGTCTTTTAAAAGATACAGCCCATAAGCTTTATCAAGAGACACCTTATCTCCACTCTGCTTCCATTTAAGGTGCTGCCTTAAGCATTCCCTCGCCTCTTCAACTGTAAGGGTTTGAAAAAGTTCCATAATTGTCCTTTCTTGTCCCCTTCGGGGAATGGGAGAAAAATCAACAGCAGGCTTAAGCCTGCTGTTGATTCCCTTGATCACCTGACCCCTTTCCGCCTCTGGCGGACTTGAATCCTCATGATGTTACCAACTTTTTTGGAGATAATCCTATATTTGTAACAATTTGCCCAATGTGCTTCGCTATTAAATAAAAAACTGCAAAACATACCTCATAGCCAGAAAGGTTATGATCAACCCCAGCATCATTTTAATGAACTTCTGGGGCACAAACTTCTGTAATCGTGCACCGCAGTACATCCCGGCAAACCCGCCGGCCCCAAACAGAAACCCCAGGAGCCAGTCCGGCCTTGTAGAGAAACCTGTCTCTATTGGGATTACACTGTAAAACAAGACACCGGCAATAGATGTGAGAAAGGTACCCATCAGGGCAGCGCCAGCCACTGTATAGACAGGTAGTTTAAAGACCGCCACACAAAAAGGTGCGATAATCGCCCCACCTCCTATCCCATAAGTCCCTCCAACGATACCCACGATGAAGGCAAGCAGAAACATGCCAACTGTATTGAAGGAAAAACAATGGCCCCAGAATTCATATTCCACCCGGGTGGGGGAAAAAGATATGGTCTTGACCACAGCCTCTGCGGGAAGACCTGAGGAGATTCTGGTATTCTGCTCCTCTTTCAACCTTTTAACATGCTGGTTGAATTTCTCGTCCAGGGCATTCATCTCCTTTCTCCCTTTTTGTGAGTGCGGGGTCATCTCGTAGAGAAGACGTCCCCCTATATACAGAAGCACACAGCCGACAAACAGCTTAAAGGCACTTGGGTCAGGCAGGTAAAAGACTCGAAGATAGTACCCTATAAATACCCCGGGCAGAGTCCCAACAATCACAACCCAGGTCAGCGGCCATGCCATCCGCCCTTCTTTAAGATACCGATAAACCCCACTTGGTATGGCAACGATGTTAAACACAAAATTCGTGGCACTGACCGATGGCGAGGTAAAATGGAGAAAGCTTACCTGAAATGGTAAGAGCAGAAACGCCCCGGAAACACCTCCCATAGACGTGAAAAAAGAGACAACGAACGCTACCAACGGAGGCACAAAAACCCAGGTATCAACACCGGAGACCGGAAAATGCATTCTTAGAATGTCCATAATCTTCTCCTTGTTTTACCACCGCCATAATTGTCTTTTCACACTGGCTCCTGACTTCTGACTTTTAAGTTACCATATCTCTTCGCTAAAAGTAATAAAAAAGTTAATCAAAAAACCCTGTTGTCAACAAATAGAATTGTCCGCTTTTGTAACAAATGAATTGTCCACTTTTCTGTCCTCGGAGAAATGGTAAATTTGGAGTCGGAATATCTCCCCTGGGATAGAAGACGAGCGGCGGACCTAC